>JANLSP010000409.1:0-2468 GCA_031362485.1 Novosphingobium sp. | reverse complement strand
GGTGCGCGCAGTCTCGGTGATCACGCGCGACCGGGTCGAATTTCTCATCCCCAATGACACGCTGATGAGCGCGACGGTTGAAAACTGGTCATTCTCCTCGCGCGACGTGCGGGTTCAGGTGCCGGTCAAGGTCGACAATTCGAGCGACATCGCCTTTGTCGAGAAACTGCTGCTTGAGGCGGCGCGCAGCCATCCACGCGCGCTCGCGCGGCACGAGCCGCAAGTCTGGCTTACCGGCTTCGACGAAAACGCCATCCATTTCGAAATCCAGGTGTGGATCGAAGATCCCGAGGACGGCCTCGGCAATCTGCAATCTGACATTCTCAAGGGCGTCTGGCAGCGCTTCAAGGATAACGGCGTCAAGCTGCCCTTCCCGCAGCACGACCTGGCGATCAAGGAATGGCCCGAAGGGACGAAGTTTTTTTAGTCGCGCACAAACACAATCTGGCTGGCAACAATGCGGAATTCCGGCCAAGGGCCGCAGCATGAACGCAATGTCCCCGCTTCCCAGCCCCGCTCGAGGCAAAGTCTGGCTGGTCGGCGCCGGCCCCGGCGATCCCGACCTGCTGACGCTGCGCGCGGCGCGGTTGATCATGGCGGCGCGGATCATCGTCCATGACGGGCTGGTCGATCCGGCCATTCTCGCCATGGCGCACCGCGATGCGCGGCTGATTTCGGTGGCCAAGCGCCGCTCGCAGCACACCATGGCGCAGGAAGATATCAATGCGCTGCTGGTGCGCGAAGCTCTTGCGGGCCGCGAAGTCGTGCGCCTCAAGGGCGGCGATCCGTTCATTTTCGGACGTGGCGGAGAAGAAGCCGAGGCCTGCCGAGTCGCGGGCGTGGCGGTTGAGGTGGTGCCCGGCATCAGCGCAGCGCTGGGCGCAGCGGCGGCGGCGCAAATCCCGCTCACCCACCGCCGTTCGGCCAGCGTGGTCAGCTTCGTCGCCGGCCAGTGCAAGGGACTTTCCGAGCAGGACTGGTCAGGCCTTGCCGGCAAGGGCCGCACGCTGGTGATCTACATGGGCCTCGCGACCGCAGAAACGATTGCCGACAAGCTGATCGCAGACGGCCTCGCGCCCGACATGCCGGTCGCCGTGATCGAGAAGGCGACGCGCGCGGACATGCGCGTGCTGCGCGGGCCGCTCGCCGGGCTGGGCGCGCTGGTTGAGCAGCAGCGGATCAAAAGCCCTGCGGTCATCGTCATCGGCGAAGTGACTGCATTGGAAGACAACACGATGCGCAAACTCGCGCTGGAGGCGATCTCGTGAAGATAGTGACGGGTAATGATCTTAAATCAGGCGCGGTGACCTGGTGGGATGGCAGCGGCTGGTCGCTGGACGTCAACCGGGCAGTCGATGCCGGCGATCAGGCCGAGGCGATCCTCGCACGCGAAAGCGCCGCACAGCGAGTCAACGCCGGCTATGTCATCGATGGCATTATCGACGGCGGCGCTGTCCGTCCCGCACACATCAAGGAACGCATCCGCGCGCTGGGCCCCACCGTGCGGATGGACCTGTCGCTTAAGCCGAATGACCCTAACGCCGCAAACTGGGTGCTCTGATGTACAAATATGATCAATACGACCAGGCCATGGTCGACACCCGCGTAGCGGAATTCCGCGACCAGACAGCGCGACGCATTGTCGGCAAGATGACCGAAGACCAGTTCAAGCCATTGCGTCTGCAGAACGGCCTCTACCTGCAGCTGCACGCCTACATGCTCCGCGTCGCGGTGCCCTATGGCACGCTCAACTCCGCGCAGATGCGCGTGCTGGGCGACATCGCCGACAAGTATGACCGCGGCTATGGCCACTTCACCACCCGGCAGAACATCCAGTATAACTGGATAAAGTTGGATGAAGCCCCTGATATCCTTGCTGATCTCGCCAAGGTTGAGATGCATGCGATCCAGACCAGCGGCAATTGCATCCGCAACATCAGTTCGGATCAGTTTGCCGGTGCCGCCGCTGATGAGCTCGTTGATCCAAGGCCTTATGCCGAATTGCTCCGCCAGTGGTCGAGCTTCCACCCCGAATTCCTTGCCCTGCCGCGCAAGTTCAAGATCGCGGTGATCGCCTCGGACACCGACCGCGCGGCGATGAGGCTGCACGACATCGGCATCCAGATCGTGCGCAATTCAGCCGGCGAGATCGGCTGCGCCTTCTATGTCGGCGGCGGCATGGGCCGCACCCCGATGATCGGGCCGCTGATCCGCGAATTCGTGCCGCTGGATCAGTTGATCACTTACTCCGAGGCGTGCCTCAGGGTTTACAACCGCTATGGCCGGCGCGACAACAAGTACAAGGCGCGGATCAAGATCCTCGTCCATGAGCTTGGCAAGGAAGAATATTCGCGCCAGGTCGAGGAAGAATTCGCCCATCTGCTGACCCAGGGCATCGAGCCGCCGCTTGCTGAGCTGGAGCGCATTATTCCGTTTTTCGCTGACCCCGCTTTCGAGACCGGGGCAAG
>JANLSP010000353.1:0-1997 GCA_031362485.1 Novosphingobium sp. | reverse complement strand
CAGGTGTTCGATGGAGGCCACCGGGCGCAGTTCGTCCCCTGCCAGCCCGCCGATGCCGCCAAGGCGGACGTCGCCTGCGCGGCAATCACGCTCGCCCCGCTCGGTCGCCTACTCTATCGCCGGGCGCTCACCGCCGATGAGCAGGCATTTTATGTCGCGATGGCCGGTAAGGGCGCAGGACCAACGGGTTCGTTCTACAAGGGGCTGGAGCTGGCGGTCTCGGCCATGCTGGTCTCGCCGCATTTTCTGTATGTCGTCGAAAAGGCAGAGCCCGATCCGGCCAATCCCGGCGCGCTGCGGCTCGACAATCACACCCGAGCGACGCGGCTGGCGATGATGCTGTGGAATTCGACGCCCAATGAGATGCTGCTGAAGGCCGCCGAAGAGGGCAAGCTGACCGACCAGGCCCAGCTCGATGCCATCGCCGCGCGCATGGTCGCCAGCCCGCGTTTCGAGGCCGGCGTGCGCGCCTTCTTCGGCGACATGCTGCTGTTCGAGAAGTTCGATGCGCTGGCCAAGGACCCGGTGATTTTTCCCTACTTCAACCAGGATGTCGCGAAAGCCATGCCCGAGCAACTGCTGCGCACGGTCAGCGCGCATTTGCTGGACCGGGGCGGCGACTACCGCGCCTTGTTCACCACGCCTGAAACTTACATGACCCGCTCGCTGGGCGCGCTTTATAAAGTGCCGGTGCGCAAGGCGCAGGGCTGGGAGCACTATACCTTTGCCCCAGGCGATGACCGCGCCGGGCTTCTCGGCCAGGCAGGTTTTCTCGCGATGTATTCGCATTCGGGCCGCAGCTCGCCCACCTTGCGCGGCCGCGCGATCCGTGAGCTGCTGATGTGCCAGGTGGTCCCCGATCCGCCCGGCAACGTCAATTTCACTGCCGTGCAGGATACCGCCAACAAGGCCATGCCGACCGCGCGCATCCGTCTGACTGCGCACAACACCGATGAAGTCTGCGCCGGCTGCCACAAGATCACCGACCCGCCGGGCCTCAGCCTCGAGCGGTTCGACGGCATCGGCGCCTTACGCAGCGCCGAGAATGACGCGCCGATCGATGCCTCGGGCACATTGGACGGCACAGTGTTCGAAGGCGCCACCGGGCTTGGCAAGACGCTCGCGGCAAGTCCCGACACCACCCAATGCGTCTCGGCGCGTGCGCTGCAATATGCCACGGGCCTCGGCAGCGAAGATGTTTCGGGGTGGGTCGAGGAACTCGACAAGCAGTTTGCCGCCAGCGGCTATGGTATCCGCGCGCTGTTCCTGAAAGTTGCCACCATGCCCGAGACCTGGGCGGTGCCAAATGCGCCGCTCGACAAGAACGCCAGCCATACCGCCATGGCCAGCACGAGGAGATAGAGCCATGAGCATCGATCTTTCCCGCCGCACCGCGCTCAAGGGCATGCTGAACGGCGCCGCGATCACCGTCGGCGTGCCTTTGCTCGACGCGATGCTCGACACCAACGGCGAGGCCTTTGCCGCAACCGGCGCTCCGGTTCCCGTGCGCTTCGGCACCTGGTTCTGGGGGCTTGGGGTCAATCCCAGTCGCTGGTTTCCGGGCAAGGCAGGTCCGAACTATGAACTCAAGCCCGAGCTTGAGCCGATCCGCGCTTTCCAGTCGAAAATCAATGTGCTCGGCAATTTCACCGTGCCACTGGATGGCGCGCCCAACCTGCCGCACACGTCGGGCGGCCCCGCAATCCGCACCGGCCGCGCGCTGACGGCTGACCGCGGCCTGCCCGGCGAAAGCTTCGACGTTACCATCAGCGACCAGATCGGCACGCGCACCCGCTTCCGCAGCCTCGAAACCTCTGCATCGGGCGATCCGCGCAATTCGCTCTCTGGGCGCGGCGGCGGCAATCTCAACCCATCCGAGGTCTCTGCTGCTGCGCTCTACAGCCGCATTTTCGGGCCGGGCTTCAAGGATCCCAACAGCGCGACCTTCACGCCCGACCCGCTGGTCATGGCGCGGCGCAGCGTGCTTTCCTCGGTCA
>JANLSP010000326.1:0-3185 GCA_031362485.1 Novosphingobium sp. | reverse complement strand
GCTACATGATGAACCGCTACGAGCTGGTCGAACTCAATCGATGACAGCCGTTCAAGGCTTCGGATCGGTAACTTGCGCAACGCCATCCGCAGGAAAATCGGCGGCATAGGCATCGTCGCCAACTTTGCCGACAAGATCCTCGCGCAGCGGCGCTTCGGGATAGACGGCAACGATATAGTCGCCCGCCGAGGGACTGAGCCGCAGCGGTTTGATCTGCTGCTGATAGACTTTGCTGTTCCAAAAGGCGCGGGCATTGGCCATGCAGGGGAAACGGACGATCAGGTTGACATAGCCTGCGGGCGCCGCGCCTTCGAAAATTTCCTGCGGGAAAGCAAGGTTCACATAGTAGCCCCCAAGCTGCCGGTAGAGTCCGCTGTCTGCAATCGCCTTGCCATAGGCCAGCATCCGGCCGCGGTCGTGCGTCGGGCCGGAGACCACCATGATCACCGGCTGGTCGCACGTGCTGGCCGAGGGCGCCTCGGCGCGCGGCGCGGCAAGGCTGGGAGGCGAACGCGACGGGGCAGCCTCGGCCATCAGCAGGAGTGCAGCCAGAATCATCACCCAGTTCCTTCTCGCAGCGCGAATAATTTCGAGAGGGTCATGCGCCAATCAGGCCCGAGCGGCAACACCCGCGCTTGCGCTGGCCTTGCCGCCTGCTTATGCAGGTGACGAGCGCGATTTGTCCGGACAAATTTATGACCGTTGCGATTACCCGTCATTATCTGACCCTTGGCACTGGCAACGCCGCGCGCCGCATGCATTATCGCATGGCGGGAAGCGGACCGTTGCTGCTGATGGTCCACCAGAGCCCGCGCTCGGGCGCCGAGTATGAAGATCTTATGCGGGTCTGGGGGGCCCATTTCACCTGCATCGCGCCAGATACCCCCGGCTTCGGCCAGTCAGAACCATTGCCGCAAAGCGCGCCCGATGTTGCCGACTATGCCGAAGCGCTGGTTGGTCTGCTCGATGGGCTGGGAATCGAGAAAATTCCCGCCTTTGGCTTCCATTCGGGCGCAATTATCCTGATCACCGCGCTGAAGCTCCACCCCGAACGCTTCACCGGCATCGCTGCAGGCGGCTATGCGGTTTGGACTGAGGCTGAACGCCAGGCCTTTGGCGCGAACTACACCCCGCCATTCCTGCCCAAACCCTATGGCGAACATCTCGTCTGGGCCTGGAACCGGATTCTCGAACAAGGCTGGTTCTTCCCCTGGTACGATGCCCGCCCCTCGACGCGCATGGCCACGCCGCACGATGACCCTGCGCGAATCCAGGAAATCATGCTCGAGATCCTCGATGCCGGCGATTCGTTCCGCCACGGCTATGCCGCCGTGCTGCAGGCACCGCGCGACATTCCGCCGCCCGATACCGCAACCCCGCCAGTGCTGATCACCGCCTATGACGGCGATCCGATGCAGGCCCATATCGACCGGCTGGGCGCAATGCCGGCAGGGTGGCAGGCATGCAAGGTTGTGACACTGGCGGACCAGCAGGCTGCAAGCCTCGCATTCCTGCAAGGCCTGCCAGCCACCACGGGTCAACCCAAGGCGGATGCGCATCAGGGCTTCGCGGCAATCCGCACTTCCGACTTCGATGGCTTGATCCACTGGCGGCGGGCAGCAGGCAAGGCAGACCCAGTGCTGCAGGTGCATGGCCCGGGGCAGGCGCTCGATTGCCTCGATCTGACAGGTACTGCCTTCGATTTGCCGGGACATGGGCTGTCGAGCGGCTGGAAGGCCGATGCGCCGACCACCTGGCCGGAATGGCAGGCGGTGATCGACGCCTGCGCGGCGGCGCTGGGCGTGGCCGAGATCGCCCTCCCGACTGTGCCCCTCGGCGATCCCGCGCGGCTCTTCCCCGATCTCGCGCCGGATCGCTTCGGCGGCCATCTCACCCGCGCCTGGGCGATGGTGCGCGCGAGGCATTTCTTCGCGCCGTGGTACGAGGCAACCGCCAATACCGCGCTGCCCTTCGATCCGGCCGTTCTCGCGCCAGAGCGGCTGGCGATCGAACACCGCGCCCTGATCCGCGCGCATGGCGCGCGGGCCCTGACGCAGGCTCTGCAAAGCAAAGGATAACTCCATGCCATTTCGCCGCGCCCTGCCCCTGATTGCACTGGCCACTGCCGCCTGCGCCCATGCCCAGCCCGCTGACCCGGCCAAACTGGCTGCCCTGGGTGTCAGCGCGCCGGCCAGACGCCTGCCAACCGACATCCGCCGCGCGACCATTATCGTGCGCGACATGAACGCGAGTCTGAAGCTTTACCGCGATGTCATTGGCATGACAGTCAATTACGATGCCCTGCTGCCGACCAGCGGCGTTGCTTTGCCGGCAGGCGTGCCGGGCGCCAAGGCGCGATTGGTGCTGCTCAATGCCAATGATCCATGGGTCGGCTGGATCGGGTTGATGCAGTGGACCGATCCGCCGCTGCCCGATCCCGGCCCCTACCCGAAGCGCATGGGCCCCGGCGGCGTGGTGCTGGTGCTCAACACCGACGATGTTGCCGGACGCTGCGCGGCGGCGAAGTCGGTCCCCGGCGTGACTTTCACCAGCGATCCACGCCTGCAGGAATACCCTGGCAGGGCGGGCGGCCCATCGATCCGCGTCCTCGGCTGCAATTTCTTCGATCCCGATGGTATTCTGATCGAGATGAACCAGATTCTGAAGTGAGCTATTCCTGCGTCGTCTTGACGACCCAATCCATCACCGGCGGCTCGGGATTCTCCAGTGCCTCGACCTCCTGCTGGAAGCCGCGCATCACGCGCGCGATATAGGCGCGCGTAGCAAGTCCGCGTTCCTGCGCGGCCGGGCCATCGGGCTCATAGGCTTCGATATCGTCACGATTTATGCTGCCCTTGGCCTCAAGCAGTCGCTCGATGGTATCCATCCGATCGCGCAGAACCGAGACTTCGCCGACCACTGCCAAGGTCAACGAAAGCAGTCGGTCGATCGCCGGCTCGTCGTGAAAATCGGGTCGCCGGCCTGCGGGCTTGGCTCCGGCGCGGGCGATCCAGTCGATAGCTTCGGTCACGCTGCCTCCTCCTTCGCGAGGGGCTTCCAGGCGCCATAGGCGTTCCAGACTGCGGCACGGCCATAGTCTTCCTGCTCATCGCCCTGCGCCGCCGGGAAGATCGTCCGGTCGACCACCGCGCGCACGCCAATCACGAACTGATCGGCCCGCTCGA
>JANLSP010000322.1:0-4599 GCA_031362485.1 Novosphingobium sp. | reverse complement strand
ACCACAGCTGCGGCTTCTTCGATCCGGGCATCGTCTCGCACAGCATGTAGCGCCGCATGAATTGGCTATCCATGATCATCCAGCTGGGCAGGGCGGCCACGGTCTTGTGGCGTTCGAGCTGGCCCTGGCAAAACAACATGTAGGAGCCGCCTTCGTTCATGTAGCGCGTGCCCGACTGATCGACGAGGAAGGCATGCGGCTTGGCGAGCTGCCCCTGCATGCCGGCAGGGTCCTTGTCGGTCGGCGGCAAGGCCATCTGGTTGCCGACGAATTCGTTCATCTGCGCCATCCACGCGCCCAGCCGGATCATCTCGCGGTGCATGTCGCCGGTGTCGCCAGGGGCTGCGTGGGTCCACTCCTTGCGGGTATGCGGGATATACTGGTCGCGCATGTCCTGGTTGTGGGCAAAGCCGCCGGCATTGAGCAGCACACCCAGCCGCGCGCCGATGCGCCGTGCCTTGCCGTCCTGTTCGATCACCACGCCGATGCAGCGCCCGTCTTCGACCAGCACTTCCCTGACCGCCGCGCCGGTACGCAGATCCACGCCCTCACGCACCGCCGCCTGCAACATCCGCGCCTGCAGCGCCGCCCCGGCGGTCACCCAGTGCTTGCCGGTCAGCTTGCCGGTGACGCCCTTCCACACGACCTTGAGCGCCTCAAACTTCGATTTCCACGAGACCTTGATCAAGGGCAGGCTCATCGCCTGAACGATCGGAGCGGGCAGGGTGAACTTGTTGGGGCGGAGTTTGCCTTTCCATTCCCCAAGCTGGTTGATGTCGAACAGGTCGGCCAGCACGGTGCGGCCCGGTGCGGAAGCCCCCGGCGCGAGCGTGTAGTAGTCAGGCCAATAGGGGGCGCGGTTGAACTGGATGCCCTGCCCGATGAGGAAGTCGAGCATTTCAGGTGCCTCGCGCAAATAGGCGTGGCGGCGCACGCGGGTCGCGCCGGGGGTATCGTCATGGTCGCCGACCACGGCATCGAGATAGGTCGCGGCCTTGTCGAACGAATCCTCGACACCGTCGCGCTTCATGAAGCGGTTGTTCGGGATCCACATTACCCCGCCCGCCCGCGCGGTCGAGCCGCCGAGCAGGTCGGTCTTTTCGAGCACCAGCACGCTTTTGCCCGCCTTCCTCAGCACCAGCCCCGCACACATTGATCCGCCGCCGCTGCCGACGACGACAAAGTCGTGGGTTTCATCGAAACCAGCCATCCACACTCTCCCAATTGTATTTGGCCGAGAGGATGGCATGCTGCGGGCAAAAGGGAAGAGGGAGAGGCGCGATGCGCAAGTCGATGGAAGAGGTAATCGCCGAGGCGGCAATCCGCGACGTGCAGATGCGCTATTGCCGGGGGTGTGACCGGATGGATTTTGAACTGCTGCGAAGCTGTTTCCACGCCGACGCCATGACCAACTATGGCTTTTTCGGTGGCACGGTGGATGATTTTATCGCCTCGGCGCAGGCGCAGCTTCCCGCCTTTCTGGTCACCACCCACAACACCGGCAACCAGAATGTCGAGGTGAACGGGGATACCGCCTGGGCCGAGCACTACACCGTCGCAACGCACCGGCTGGCGGCGGACGAGCATGGCCCGCTGCGCGATTTCATCACTTCAGTTCGCTATATCGACCGGATGGAATGCCGCGATGGCGACTGGCGCATCGCGCACCGCAAGCTGGCGCTCGACTGGACACGGCTGGACCCGGTGCCAGATGCCCCGCCCGATCCCGATGTGCCCCAGGCAAAGCGTGATTCCAGCGATCTGTCCTACCGGCGCGACTAGCTCGGCGGGACAAAGCCACCGCTATACCTCTCCTTCTTGCCTGCGCGCGCGTTGCTGCTGTGCCAGTGCCCGCGCCACGCGCGAGCGGACATATTCCTTTTCAGCACCGGCGGCGCGGGTGAACCAGCGGATACGGCCGGTTAGATTCGTGCCGTCTGCAAGTTCGACCAGCAACCGCGGCGGTGGTTCGGCGAGCACGCCTGCGACCTCTTTCACGGCTGCAATAGCATCCAGTTCTTCGGTCTGGGGATCGTCCGTTTGCGCAACTTCGAAGGGCATTTCGTCGCGGGTGAACTGGTTGACAGCGTCAACCACAACGGGCGAGACATAAAGGACGGAGTTGGGAATGAGGACCAGTCTATTATCGGCCTGGCGGATCACGGTCGCGCGGTTCTGAATTAACTCGACGATGCCTTCAAAGACAGTTTCCGACTGTGTGACGACGATATAATCGCCGCGCCGGAAAGGGCGGGTAATGATGATCAGCACGCCCGCGAACAGATTTTGCAGGATGTCGCGAAAGGCGAAGCCGATCGCCACCGAGCCAATCCCCAACGAAGCGAACAGACTGCCTGGCGTAATGCTGGGAAAGATGATCGACGCGGCGATCAAGATGCCCGCGGCGAGCGTTACCAGCCAGGTAAAGGAGGCAAACAGATCGCCCAGATCGCCGCGATTGCGCCGTTCGGCCAGTTCGGCGACCCTGCGGCGCAACCAGCGCGCGATGACCGTGGCGAGGGCGAGAACTGCCAGCCCGGCAATCAGATTCGGCAACATCAGCACGGCTTCATTGGCGAAGCCTGTCAGCTTGGCCTGAATCAGCTGGTAGGGATCGATCAGAGTTTCATACATGGGGCTGGCAGCTCCTTTTCTATTAAGCCGGGTGCGGACGCAAAACGCCCAACCCCACATGCTTTGACGCCGGCAGACGCGAGCCCAGCGAGATAGCCTGACTGCAGAAATGACGATCCAGGCTTAACCTCGGACACTGCCATGCCGTTATGTTCTGGTGAGCGCCGCGAATTTCTCGCGTGCCGCAAAGTCTGCAAGGGGAAGCCGGCAATGGCCCAGATCAAGCCCTCATTCCGCCGCGAAGGCCGGCTCGCCGTCACCATTCCGGCGCGCTGCCGAACGCGCTCTGGTTTTGCCGACCGGCTGATGATCCGCGACATCTCGCGGCTCGGCTGCCGGGTGCAGAGCCTGGCGATCACGCTGCATGCCGGCGATCTGGTGGTGGTCACTCCCGCCATGCTCGAAGGACAGTGCGGCACCGTGCGCTGGGTAGTGGGCAACGAGGCTGGCATCGAATTCGCTACGCCGCTTTATGGGCCGGTGGTCGAGCATCTGCACCGCCATTTTCGAACATTCCTGTCCAAAGGCCGGGTGCAGTCCTCGCCCGCCGCGCAGTTGGCGGCGTGAGCCTTTCCTCCGTCTAATCGCTCACTGCATTCTGAAGAATTTGCGCAGTATTCCGGGTTCTTCGAGCATTGGTCTGATTGGTCCGTGCATCATTCGCCGCAGCGACGCGTCGTGATGCGGGCGGGGTTGCACCCAGTTATCGGGATTGCTGCTCTTGAAGCGCATGGCTGACATAGAGGCCTCCTGGTGATGTGCCGTCGCCAAGGATAACGCCGCACCTGCCTGGTTGTTCCGCCTCCCGATCAACCGGCTGGAAGTGGCTGGGCCCCCGTGATAGGATTCGAGCTGATCACGGGAGAAGCTGAGATGCGCTATCGTTCTGGCCTTGTGGCAATGCTTGCAGCTGCAGCCAGTCTGGCCGTTGCTTCCTGCGGGAAGAAAAGCAGCGTTGAAGCCGAGAACGAAAGCCCGGCCGCAATTGCCGAGAAAGTGGCGGCCAGCGGCCTGACCCCGCGTGCGGGCCGCTGGCAGGGCTCGTTCCGGGTCGAGAAAGTAGAGATTCCCGGAATGCCGCCGCAAGCTGCCGAGCAGATGAACAAGTCGATGGGCATGGATCGCAGCTATTTCTCGTGCCTAACTCCCGAACAGGCGGCCAAGCCCGACGCGCGATTCTTCCAGAAGGCCGCCGAGGGCTGCACCTACGACCATTTCACCATGTCCGAGGGCAAGATCGATGCGGTGATGAGCTGCAAGCCCGGCGCCGGACCGACCAGAATGGCGATGACCGGGACTTACAATGCCGATACCTATGACCTCAAGATCACCGGCGGCGGCGAGCTGGCCAAGGGCATGCCGATGACCATCGCCATGGCCGTCACCTCGCGGCGGGTCGGCGAATGCAATGGGACCGAAGAATGAGCCCATGGCCAGTGGCAACATCGATGCCAGGCTTTCTTGCCTGAAACAGTACCGCCGCGCATCTCGTTGGCAGGCTTGCCACTTGCTGTTATCAAAGCGGCGTCCGGACTGAGTTTTGCCCTCCAAAGGAGACCGTCGATGCGCCCTGCCTTTTTCCCGGCTCTGGCCGCTGCCCTCGTCCTTGCCGGCTGCGGCAGCCAAGACGGCGTCACCGCGAAAAACGCCTCGCCCGGGGATGTCGCAACCAAGATCGCAGCAGGCCACAACACACCCGATCCCGGGCGCTGGCGATGGACTTCCAAGATCGAGAAGATGGATATAGCCGGCTTGTTGCCCGAGGAGCAAAATGCGATTGGCAAGCCAGCCATCGCGTTCACCTGTGTTACGCCTGAAAAAGCCGACCAGGTCCACGTCGAAGCTTTCCAAAAGGGGAAGGACGGCTGCACATACGATCATTTCACGATGAGCCGCGGCGTGCTGGACGCGGGATTGACCTGCACCAAGGGCAGCCGTCAGGATAGAATGACGATGACAGGCACC
>JANLSP010000321.1:0-3718 GCA_031362485.1 Novosphingobium sp. | reverse complement strand
TGGTGCGGATCATGCCCAATCTTGCCGCTGCCATCGGCAAGTCGCCGATTGCGCTGGCGCAGCGCGGGCTGGATGAGGCAGGCAAGGCCGAGGTTATGGCCCTGATGGCTCCGCTCGGCACACCCGAATGGATCGACG
The DNA here is from genome assembly GCA_031362485.1 of Novosphingobium sp. Taxonomy (GTDB): domain Bacteria; phylum Pseudomonadota; class Alphaproteobacteria; order Sphingomonadales; family Sphingomonadaceae; genus Novosphingobium. Next base: position 3,580 of record JANLSP010000321.1, on the reverse strand, counting down.
AGGGCCTGTTCGATGTGGTTACAGCGCTGGCAGGTTCCGGGCCGGCCTTCGTCTACCGTTTTATCGATGCTTTGGCGGCGGGAGCGACTGCGCTGGGCTTGCCAGCCGATCAGGCCGAAAGGCTGGCGCTGGCCATGGTCGAGGGGGCAGGGGCCCTGGCCTCGGCCTCGCCGCACTCCCCCGGCGAACTTGCCCGGCGCGTCGCCAGTCCGGGCGGCACCACCCAGGCTGGGCTCGATGCGATCGATGCGGACGATGCCCTAGCCCGGCTGGTCCTCGCGACGCTCAAAGCCGCCGCAGACCGCAGCGCCGAAATGGCCGCAGCCGCGCGCAGTTAGCCCTGTGACAGATTGCGACAGGCGTTTGTGCGGTTTCGCTTGAAACTGGACCCGATACATCCGATATTGTGCGCACTGCGCCACGATCGTGTGGCAAGGGTACACAGGAGTTTAGCTCTCATGGCCAATTGGAACGATCCCCAGCCCCCACGGACGGGCTTCGGCGCGTCTCCGAGCCTCAATGGTGAGGCAATCGGCAAAGCAGGCGCGACCTATGATCAGGGCCTGCGCAAGCATATGCTTTCGATCTACAATTATATGGCATCCGGCGTGTTGCTCTCGGGCATCGTGGCGATGCTGTTCGCCAGTTCGGGCTACGCCGCCGTGGTCATGGCAACGCCGCTCAAATGGCTGATTATGCTCGCCCCGCTCGGCTTTGTCATGGCGATGAGCTTTGGCCTCAACCGGATGCAGACTTCGACATTGCAAGCGCTGATCTGGGCCTTCTGCGTCGTCATGGGCCTGTCAATGTCGACGATTTTCCTCGTCTTCACGGGCGCTTCGATCGCCACGACCTTCTTCGCCACGGCCGGTGCTTTCGCGGGTCTCAGCCTGGTGGGTTACACCACGAAGAAGGACCTGACGGCGATGGGCTCCTTTATGGCAATGGGTGTTATCGGCATCTTGATCGCCATGATTGTCAACATGTTCCTGAAGTCGAGCGGACTGAACATGGCGATTTCGGTCCTCGGCGTGCTGATTTTTGCCGGCCTCACCGCCTATGATACGCAGCGGCTGAAGAATGAGTATGCTATGCTCGCCGGCACCGAATTTGCCGGCAAGGCGATCATTATGGGTGCGCTCAGCCTCTATCTCGATTTCATCAACATGTTCCAGTTCCTGCTCAGCTTCCTGGGCAGCCGCGAATAAGTCCAACCCGAAATTTCGGCATTCTATCGTGCCCGGCGTGCAGGTCAGCGCGCCGGGCATTTTCTTTGCAGTCTGGCCGGATTAGGCGCTATGGGCTTTCGCAACTTCAGCGGGCATCAGGGAGAATAGCCGGTGAGCAAGAACGGGTCGCGCAATTGGATTCATGCTGCCGTGGTAGTGGCCGGAGCAGTCACTTTGGCGGTAATGGCCAGCAGTGGCGCTGAAGCCAGGAAGCGCCCGCCGCCGCCACCACCGCCGCCGCCACCGCCGGTCGTGGTTATCCCCTATCGCCCGATCCCGCCCAACAGCGCCTCGCCCAATTATCAGCCGCCAAGGCGCGGGGCCGATGGCCTCTATATCAGCGTCAATCGCAACATTACCCCGGCTCAAACGGTATGGAATTTGCGTTCGGGCTTCAATGTCGCCGCGCTGAACTGCAATCGGGCGGAATTCCCGACCCTTATTGATAGCTACCGCAACTTCCTGCGCGTGCATGCTCGCTCGCTGACTGCGGCCAACCGCAAGGTCGATGCCGAATTCCGCACCCGCTATGGTGCCCGTTTTGTCGCCCCGCGCGAGAAATACATGACCGAGGTGTATAACCACTTTGCCCTGCCGATGACGGTCAACGACTTCTGCAAGGCAGTGCAGGCGACTAGCGCTGAGGCTCAGACCGTGCCTACCTTGGAGCTTGAAGGCTTTGCCGCACGGACCCTGCCCAGTATTCAGATCGTTTTCGACGATTTCAACCGGCGCTACGAGCAATGGCGGGTTGATGCGGCGGCATGGGATGCACGCTATGGCCCGCAACCCCTGGCGGTTCCGCCAGCAAGGGTCCAATAGTCAAACGCCAAGATTTGTCTTCCAAGCCAGCGGCCTCTTCGCTAAGGGGTCCGCTCGCGCGGCTTGCCCCGCCCCTTGGGGCCAGCCGCAAAGCACTGGAACGGGGCCGTAGCTCAGATGGGAGAGCGCGTCGTTCGCAATGACGAGGTCAGGGGTTCGATCCCCCTCGGCTCCACCAGTGCGGGGTGGTTGTGAATTGCCCCAGGCTGGGCTGCAAATGGCGGCCTTCTGCGCTTCCGGTGCTCACGGCCATATAGGCCGCTCTGCTCCGGTTCTCGAAGCCCACCATTTTCGCTCCAGCCTGAGACAATTCCCAGCCACCCCGGTTCTATTCGCAATTTCGCTCAGCCTGAGCTTGTCGAAGGCCCTGCGCGACATCTGCCCCATAACCGGCTAAACACCCCCATGCATTTTCTCGATCAGGCCAAAATCTTCATTCGCTCCGGACCGGGCGGCGCTGGCGCTGTCAGTTTTCGGCGCGAGATGTATGTCGAATATGGCGGGCCGGATGGCGGCGATGGCGGCAAGGGCGGGGACATCATCTTCGAGGCGATAGCCGGGCTCAACACGCTGATCGACTTCCGCTATACCCAGCATTTCAAGGCGAAGCGCGGCGGCGGCGGGGCGGGCAAGAACCGCACCGGCGCCGGCTCCGACGATCTCGTGGTCAAGGTTCCGGTCGGCACGCAAGTGCTCGACGATGACCGCGAAACCGTGCTTGCCGATCTTACTGCGGCCGGGCAGCGCATCGTCTTCCTCAAGGGCGGCGACGGCGGGCGCGGCAATGCCAGCTACAAGAGCTCGACCAACCGCGCTCCCCGTCAACACGGTCCTGGCTGGCCGGGTGAGGAAATGTATGTCTGGCTGCGGCTGAAGCTGCTGGCCGATGCCGGGCTGGTCGGCTTGCCCAATGCCGGCAAATCCACTTTCATCAATGCATTGGCCAACACCAAGGCCAAGGTCGGCGATTATCCTTTCACCACGCTGCGCCCGCAGCTGGGCGTGGTGCGCCACCGCAACCGCGAGTTTGTGCTCGCTGATATCCCGGGGCTGATCGCCGGGGCGGCGGAGGGGGCCGGGGTCGGCGACCGCTTTCTCGGCCATATCGAGCGCTGCCGGGTGCTGATCCATCTGATCGACATCAACGGCACCGATCCGGCGGAGGCGCTGGAGATTATCGAGGATGAGCTGGCGGCCTATGGCGGCGGGCTGGAAGACAAGCCCCGCCTGATTGCGCTCAACAAGATTGATCTGGTCGATGCCGAGCTGGTCAAGGGCTTCACCAAGGAGTTGAAGGCGGCGGGTGCAGACCGGGTATTCCCGATTTCGGGCGCGACCGGCAAGGGCATGGACAAGCTGCTTGACGCCGTGATCGCGCATTTGCCTGCGGCGACTGTGACCGTGCGGCCCGCGGGCCAGCGCGAAGCGGCGTACTAATAAACGCCCTGGTCGCGGCTGTAGCCGTTAAATAGCCCTATATCGCCGGGGCTAATGCCCCTCCCCTTCTGGGGTGGGGTTGGGGTGGGGGC
>JANLSP010000544.1:0-1701 GCA_031362485.1 Novosphingobium sp. | reverse complement strand
CGGCCTCGGTCGCAGATCCGGTTTCCGCGTCGCGATCGACCAGCAACACACTCGCGCCAGCCTTGACGAAAGCCGTCGCCACACCTTTGGCCACCCCGCGGCCGGCACCGGTTATGATCGCAACCTTGCCTTGCAGCACATCCATCATGAACTCCTTTCAGAAACCGTGCTTCAATCCAGCATCGAGACGGCGCGCGGATAATCGGTGTAGCCGCGTCGGTCGTCGCCTAGGCCGGTGTAGAAAGTTTCCTTATCCGCCTTGGCAAGCGGCGCACCGCTGCGGAAGCGCTCGACCAAATCCGGGTTGGCGATGAAGCCATAACCGAAAGATACGGCCTCGGCCTTGCCGGCAGCAAGAACTGCATTAGCCTTGTCAAGCGTCAACCCGCAGTTCTCGATCACCGGGCCCGACCAGTTGGCGCGGACCAGTTCGAGCGAATCGAAACCCGGGTTGGGCAAGTGGATCAGGTGGACATAGGCAAGGCCAAGGCCATTGACCGCGCGCAGCAGTGTTTCATAGGTTTCCGCCGGGTCGACATCGGCCATGCCATTGAGAGTAACGCCCGGGCAAATTCGGAACCCCACCCGGCCCGGGCCAATTGCGTTTGCTAACGCTTCAAGCGTTTCGATTGCGAAGCGAACCCGGTTCTCCACCGTGCCGCCATAGCGGTCGCTTCGCCGGTTGCTGTTCGACGAAAGGAACTGCATGGGCAAGTAGCCGCTGGCACAGTGGAGCTCGACGCCGTCGATCCCCGCGCGGCGAGCATTGCGAGCGGCGGCAGCATATTCGGCGATGACACCGGGGATCTCGCCGGTTTCCAGCGCGCGCGGCATGTCAGTGGCCTGCGGCATCCCGTCCGGGCCGGGAATGGGGTCGGGACATTGCAGGGCAGATGGTGCCACGGTTTCGGCCTCGGGATCCTTGTTCGCCCGAACGCTCGCCCGGCCACAATGCATCAACTGCATGACTATGCGCCCGCCGGCAGCGTGAACGTCATCGGCCACGGCCCGCCAGCCCGCGACCTGCGCTTCGCTGTGAATGCCGGGCGTTCGCCAATAACCCTTACCTGCCAGAGACGGCTGCGTGCCTTCGGTGACAATCAGCCCGGCACTGGCACGCTGGCGGTAATATTCTGCCACAATCTTTGTCGGCACGTCACCGGGCCCGGCACGGTCACGCGTCATCGGCGCCATGACCACACGGTTGGCAAGCTCAAGCTCGCCAAGGCGTATCGGAGAATGGATGTCGCTCACCAAGGATTTCCGGCACTGCCCATCGACTACTCCGCCTAGAATCGCCATTCTATTGCGATTTGCGCAAAACATATAGCTTATTCATACGCAAAAATGCAATACCTGCCGGACCAATGGCCGATTTTGCGCCTTCAGACGTTTGCTATTGTTGGTGCCGTGCTGGCGGGCATCGCGGCCCTAACCTCCGTGAACGACGAGGTTGATGAAAGCCCGGGCGGCGGCCATCGTGTGACCGGAGCCCGCCTCCTCCATCAGCCGCCGTCGCCCAACCGCTGCATCGGCACTGCGCCAAGTGCATAGGTGGCCGTCTTGGGCTCAGTATAAAAATTCAGACAATCCTGCGCTCCTTCGCGGCCCATGCCACTGTCCTTGTATCCGCCAAAGGGCGCCCGCAACTCCCGCATCATCGGGGTGTTCACCCAGATCACACCAGCCCGAATTTCCCTG
>JANLSP010000313.1:0-2088 GCA_031362485.1 Novosphingobium sp. | reverse complement strand
GTGCGTTTCCTCAAGGAGGGTGCGAGCGTTATCGTCGTTGGCGCGCATGGCGTGCGCAGCTTCACTGCTGGGGCCGAACATGTCCGCGACGCAGGTGATGAAGTGCTGTTTGCCTATCCGATGGCCTATCTTACCGGTATTCCCGATGATGCGCGCCACCACGACATCAGCGCAAATGACCTGCGCCGCGCCTGGCGCGTAGGACTGGCGGCGGAAGCGGCGGGGTTGCTCGCCGCAGGCCTGCAATCGGTCACCACTTATGTCTCCGAGCGCAAGCAGTTTGGCCGCCCGATCGCTACGTTCCAGGCGCTGCGCCACCGGCTGGCGGAACTGCAGGTTCTCACCAACGGCACCTATTGGCTCGCCATGCGCGCGGCGGGCACCGGCGATCCGGGCGATGCGGCGCTGGCAGCACTTCACGCGCAAGACGCGGCCAAACGCGCAGGCTATGATTTCCACCAGTTCCTTGGCGCCATGGGCATGACTCTGGAACACCCGCTGCACCTGTGGACCTACCGCCTCAAGGCGCTGACCAGTGAACTGGGCGGGCGAGGCGGCAACGCCGTCGCCGCAGCGGAGGCAATCTGGGGATGAGGTTGGCGGACTTCGCGCCGGCCGAACGTTCGCTGATCGGCGGAAGCAGAACATGTCCTGCCATTTTTGGAGCCTCATCGCGATTCGATGGCTTTGCTCCGGCACCACCCTGATTGACGAGGTAACTGGGTTCCCTTAGCCTCGTACTTTGAGAGTGGAGTGCTGCTTGATGGGGTTGCTTGACGGCAAAGTCGCTCTCATCACGGGGGGCGGGACCGGTATAGGCAAAGGCACGGCCCTGCTTTTTGCCGCCGAAGGCGCCAAGGTTGTCATTGCTGCCCGGCGCAGTGGTCCTCTCGGCGAAGTCAGCAAAATGATGCCTGAAAGCATATCCTGGGTGCAGATGGACCTGACCGATCACAACGATCGCGCTCAGGCACTGGCAACGGTGCTGGAGCGTCATGGCAAGCTTGACATATTAGTCAGCAATGCCGGCGCGCAGCTGTGGAAGTCATTTGCCGAGACGAGCGACGACGAGATCGAAACTGTTTTTCAGACCAACCTTGCAGCGACCACCCGGTTTTTGAAGCAGGCTTTGCCCGCTTTGACGGACAGTAAGGGCAACATCGTGATCATCTCTTCCACGGCAGCACACTACACGCTGGTCCCGACGCAAAAGCTTTCAGTCTACGGTGCGTCCAAGGCAGGCCTGAACCAACTCACCCGCGCACTTGCGCCAGAGCTGGGAATGCTTGGCATCCGGATCAATGCCGTTGCCCCCGGCCTCACGCGCGGCGAATATGCAGGAGAGAGCCTCGATCTCGAGACTGATATCGCGACGCGCGACTGGATCCAGTCTGTCACTGCCTTGGGGCGTATTGGCGAACCACAGGATATTGCTCAGGCGATTGCCTTTCTTGCAAGCGACCGAGCGTCTTGGATCACCGGCCAGGTGCTCGACTCCAGTGGCGGCTGGCAAGTAGGACCGCGTTGAGGTGGCAACTCATCCTTCCGACCTGCTGCAGGATCAAGTGGCTGCCGCGAGCGAAAGTGCCGGGCGAACTGCAGCCGACTTTACCTCCGACGCAGGCGCTCTCGCCTATGCTTTCGGCGAGCTGGACAAGCTCGTTGAGTCAATGCGTTATTCGCTGAACAAGCAGATCGTCGGGTGGCCCGGCGACGACCGGGAGCTCAATACCTACGAGGCGCTTCGCCACATGCTGCGCAATATGAGCTTTGGCCATGCCGCGCACGTCGAAGCCGATTACGGCAATCCCACCCTCACCAAAATGGGAGGTCTGAGCCGCATCCAGTTCCAGCTCCAGTCGACAGACTGCAACTATCACTCAGCGGCGCTGCACGGCGCCTATACCTACCGGCTCCAAGGCTACAGAGGGACCTGCGCAATATTTCAGTTGAGCACATTCAGCAGTCACAGTTGCGACTTCACCGGCGGGTGGCGGATGGTCGGAATGGCCGACAGCGCCGCCACCCCGGCCCTCGCTGCAGGCCAGCAAATTGACATCGTGCTCAGCCACGCCAGGCCAGACGAAC
>JANLSP010000299.1:0-2214 GCA_031362485.1 Novosphingobium sp. | reverse complement strand
GCGTCACTGCGCCCGTTTCCCCCCGCACGAACGAAAACCGGCTCGCCGGATTGCGGATCAGCGCCGCGCCGCTTGACAGAAATTCCCGCAACTCTTCCGCATCGAGCGGCTCTTCCGGCGACCAGTCCACTTCGGGATACTTGGGCGTGGTGGTGTATGTGCCGAACCAGCGGGCGAAGGCATCGCGGTCGGCCAGTTTCGCGGTGATCATCGCGTGGAGCTGCGTCAGCGTCTCCGGTGAAATCTCACCCGGGTTTGCCTGAGGTGCCAGCCCCGCATCGCCATAACGGTCGTCGTCGTCCAGCCGCGCCACCAGATCGTCGCACCAGCCGCCGATCAGTTCGGCGCGGGATGGCGCGCGGAAGCCGACCGAATAGGTCATGCAATTCTCGCCCACTGCCACGCCGTTGTGCGCAACGCGCGGGGGGACATAGAGAATGTCGCCCGGCTCCAGCAGCCATTCCTCGGTCGGGCGGAAATCCGCCAGCAGGCGTAAGTCGTCGTGCGGCAGCAAGAGGGTCGCCGCATCACACAGCTGGCCCAGCTGCCAGCGCCGCTGGCCCAGCCCCTGGATCAGGAACACGTCATAGTGATCGAAGTGCGGCCCTACCCCACCGCCTTCGCTGGCGACCGAGACCATCACATCGTCAATCCGCCAGTTCGGAATGAAACGGAACGGCGCGATCAGCTCGGCGACTTCGGGCACATGATGGTCGACCGCTTGCACCAGCAAGGTCCAGCTGCCCTTGTCGAGCGCTGTTAGCCGTGTTTCGGGGAAGGGGCCATGCTCGGCCTGCAGCTCTTCGCTGGTCCGCGAGATCAGCCGGGATTCGACATCTTCCTCGCAGGCGAGGCCAGCCAGTTCATCGGGGTCCAGTGGATTGTGCCATCTGCCCCACGGATTGCGGATCAGCAGCGGCTTCTGCTGCCAATAGTCACGCAGGAATGCGGCGGTGTCGAAATCGTGCAGGTGCATGACCACCCGCTACAGCGAATTCCCGTCACTATCGCGATAAATCTCGCGCCGCCCGACATGGTTTGCCGGGCCGACGAAGCCATCGCGCTCCATTCGCTCGATCCATTTTGACGCGGTATTGTAGCCGACCCCCATCTGGCGCTGCAGCCAGCTGGCCGAGGCCTTCTGACTTTCGAACACCAGCTGGCAGACCTGACGGTATTTGCGCTCGTCCGGGCTGTCGGATGCGGAATCGAGGTCATCGAAGCCGAACATGCTGTCTTCTGGTTCTTCAGTGACCGAATCGACATATTCGGGCTTGCCCTGAGCGCGCCAGTATTCGGCGACGCGTTCCACTTCCTCGTCGGAAACAAACGGTCCGTGGACGCGGCGGATCGGATCGGTGTTGGGCTTGTAGAGCATGTCACCCTTGCCCAGCAGTTGTTCTGCGCCCTGTTCGCCCAGGATCGTGCGGCTGTCGATGCGGCTGGTGACCGCGAAGCTGATGCGGGTCGGCAAGTTGGCCTTGATCACGCCGGTGATGACATCGACCGAAGGTCGCTGGGTGGCCATGATCAGATGGATGCCAGCGGCGCGGCTCTTCTGGCTGAGGCGCTGGATCAGCACTTCGATTTCCTTGCCGCACGTCACCATCAGGTCAGCAAGTTCGTCGACAATCAGCACGATCTGCGGCAGCATCTGATAATCAAGCTGGCGGTCTTCATACAGCTCCTCGCCACTGTCGGGATCGAAGCCGATCTGGATGCGGCGGCCGAGCGGCTTGCCCTTGGCCTGCGCGGCGCGGAGCTTGTCGTTGAAGCCGGCAAGGTTGCGCACGCCGATCTCGCTCATCTGGCGTTTGCGGCGTTCCATTTCCTCGACCGCCCATTTCAGCGCGCGCACCGCCTTGGCGGGCTCGGTGACCACCGGCGAGAGCAAGTGCGGGATCTCGTCGTAGCTTTTGAGTTCCAGCACCTTGGGATCGATCAGGATCAGGCGGCACTGCGCGGGCGTGAGCCGGTAGAGCAGCGAGAGCAGGATGCAGTTCAAGCCCACCGACTTGCCCGACCCGGTGGTGCCCGCGACCAGCAAATGCGGCATCGCGGCAAGATCAGCGACGACCGGCCCGCCGGCGATATCCTTGCCCAGGATGATCGGCAGCATGGCCTTGGAGGCGGCGAAGGCCTCGCAGGCGACCAGTTCCTTCAGCACCACCATCTGCCGGTCGACATTGGGCAGCTCGATGCCCATCACCGTGC
>JANLSP010000294.1:0-12284 GCA_031362485.1 Novosphingobium sp. | reverse complement strand
CATTGAGCCGCTGCCATACGCTGCAAGCGTAAGCGACACTTCCCTTTGGCCAAAGCCGAGTTCCCACCGCACGATAACAACGGTGTTGACGATCACCATCGAGCTTGCCGCTGCCGATGCTAGGCTGAGCGCCAGCAACCCTCTCAAACGGGGCGTCTTGAGGTAGATACGCAACCCCCGCGTGGTCTTCGTCCATATCCCACCTGCCTGCGGTTTGGCCGGTGATCGCGGGAGGGCGACCGACACCACAAACAGGGCGGAGCAGATGAAGCCGATGGAGGTTCCGGCAAACAGCCAGTGGAAACTGATCACCGAGAGCAAGGCTGCCGCCAAAATCGGGCTTGCAAGACTTTCCATGTCATAGGCAAGCCGCGAGAGCGACAGCGCACGGGTGTAATCAGCTTCATCGGGCAGCACATCCGGGATCGTCGCCTGAAATGTCGGGGTGAAGGCGGCCGACGCCGACTGCAGCACGAAGATCAGCACATAGATTTGCCAGATTTGATCGACGAATGGCAGGCTGAGCGCCACCGCAGCGCGCACCAAGTCCATTGCAACGAGGAAGGCGCGGCGCGGTAGGCGGTCGGCAAAGGCGCCTACCACAGGCGCAACCCCGATATAGGCGGCCATCTTGATCGCTAGAGCTGTTCCCAGCACTGCACCGGCATTGCCCCCGGCAAGGTCATAAGCCAGCAGGCCGAGCGCCACGGTTGCCAACCCCGTGCCAACGAGCGCGATAATTTGGGCGCTCAGCAGATGGCGATAGGTGCGATTGGCCAGAATAGTGAACATGGTGCTCGGGGTGTCTCATTCGCTTGCAGCGCGCAAGCATTTCCTGTCGGTGCAATTGCGCAGCATACTAACTGCTGCTAGCTGGAAGCGGTGCAACGGCGATTCATCCTGTTTTTTCTGACATTCGCGACTTTGTTCGCAAGTGTGCATGTCTTGTCATTGGCTCACGATCACGTGGACCGCGTCGCTCACTCGCATGAAGCTTCGCTTGCCGATGATAATAACGGGGCTGAAGCTGCACCGGTTGAGTTGGAAGCTCCTTTGGATAGTGCGAATGTTTCGGGGGAAGTCCCGCACCAGCACATCACGCCAGTTGGTCTTGTAGCTACATCATTTCATGCTGGGCTTGGCATTGGCTTGGGACGCTCCTTGTCGTTTCCAGCGCCTGCGGTGATGCTCACCTCACGCGATTCCGCACCCCCGCTGGAACCCCCTTCAGCCTGATCCCTTCGCCAACTGGCAGGCGCTTTTGCGTCTGCCGTGCGTGATTTGAGGATCAGGAGTTACCCCATGTTGAATTCAACACGCGCCGCATTGCTTGCGGCTGCGTTACTCGTGGCAGGCCAGTCGGCCCGCGCCGAGACCGTGACGCTTGAACAGGCGGTCGCAAAGGCATCTGAGGCCACCCCATTACTCAGCGCTGGAGATGCAGCGATCGCTGCTGCACGCGCGGGACGGGTCCAGGCCGGTGTTCGGCCTAACCCTTCCGTGACGCTTCAAGGCGAGAACTTTGTCGGCACCGGCCCATATAATGTGTTGGGGCAGGCAGAGATCACCGCGACCTATAGCCAGCCGATCGAGCGCGGAGGCAAGCGGGCGGCGCGGATTGCATTCGCCCAGCGGGACATCGGCGTGGCAGAGGCCAGCGCCCGCATCGTCCGGCTCGATCTCGCCGCCGCAGTTCAGCGCGCTTACATCGATGTCCAGATCGCCGATTACGCCGTCAGGATCAGCGGGGAACGGCTTGAGACCGAAACCCAGATGCAGCGCGAGGCGCTGCGACGGGTGCGCGGGTACAAGGATCCGTTGTTTGTGGAGACCCGCGCTGCCGCCCGTGTCGCTCAGGCCAGGTTGACCCGCGACGAAGCACAGGCCCGGCTTGCAAACGCCCGCAATCTCCTTGCCTCCTTCTGGGCGGGTTCGGGAGCAGATCTGCAACTGGCGGACAAACTCACCCTACCGAATAACAGCGCCCGGACGATTGCAGCGGCCGATCAGGCGTTGCGCGATGCCGAAGTGGCCCGTGCGCGGGCAGGCGTCGTAGTCGAACAAAGCAAGGGTGCGCAGGACTACACCCTGTCCGGCGGTGCGCGCTATCTGCGGGGCACAGGCGACATTGCGCTGGTGGCGGGGGTCACCATCCCGCTGGGACGGTTCGACCGCAATCAGGGCAATATCGAGCGGGCACAGGCAGAACGTCAGCGGCTGGAGTTCCTGGCCGAGGCTGGCCGTCTCGAAAAGTTGCGCCGCCTTGCCTCGCTTGGGGCTGATGCCGATGCTGCCCGCGCCCGCGCGGACGCGATCATGGCGGAAGTCTATCCGCGCACGGTCCGCACGCTCGATCAGGTGCGCGAAGGCTATAATCGCGGTGGTTTCGCCTTCCGCGACGTGCAGGACGCCGCCGATGCGATCGTGTCGGTGCAGGAACAGTGGCTCGATGCCATCACCCGCTTTCGCGATGCCCAGACTGAAATTGACCGGCTGACAGGGCGTTTCGACGCGGATCGAGCTGTGGAGACCATGCCATGAACCAGACTTTACCCATTCGCGCGCTCGCTGCGCTGCTGCTGATTGCCCCGCTGGCGGCTTGTGGCGGCGATGCTGAGAAACCCGCCGAAAGCGAAGCCAAGGCGGCGTCGGAATATGAAAAAGGCCCGCATAACGGACGGATGCTGAGGGACGGCGATTTTGCGATCGAAGTCACCATTTATGAAGATGGCCAACCGCCGCAATACCGACTCTATCCGACACGCGGCGACAAGGCGGTAGACCCCGCAACCGTCAACATGGCGGTGACGCTGACACGGCTCGGCGGCCAGATCGACCGCTTCGCCTTCAAGCCTGAAAAGGATTTTCTGGCTGGCCAGGGCGTGGTGATGGAACCGCACAGCTTCGATGTCGAAGTCGTCGCTGTCGAGAATGGCAAGCGCCATGTCTGGAAGTTCGCCAATCCCGAAGGCCGGACTAGAATCCCGGTGGCCACTGCGAAGGAAGGCGGCATCGAGATCGGGACGGCCGGCCCGGCCACGATCAGCGAAACCCGCGAAGTCCAAGGCATTGTCGAACTGGCCACGACAGCCCGTTCCGAAGTGCGCGCGCAATTCCCGGGCCGGGTGGTCCAGGTGACCAAAGCAGTCGGCGATCATGTCAGCAAAGGCCAGTTGCTGGCGCGGATCGAATCGAGCGAGTCACTGCAAGTCTATCCCATCTATGCACCGGTCAGCGGCGTGATCGCCGAACGTACTGCCAATGTCGGGAACGTCTCATACGACCTCCCGCTCTATGTCATCACCGACCCCGGCCAGACGACGGTCGTGTTCAATATCTTCCCGCGCGACCTTACCACGATCCGGCCCGGGCAGAAGGTTGTCATCGAAACACTGGATGGCCAGCCCGTCGCCGAGACCGCGCTGAGCGGTTATCTACCCGCAGGTAATGCTGCTGCTGGCACCGCGCTGGTGCGGGCGCAGCTGCCCAACCGGGACGGCAGATGGCGTCCCGGCATGGCGCTGCAGGGGCGCGTTACGGTGAGTGCCGTGAGTGTGCCGCTTGCGGTGCGGACCGAGGCTTTGCAGCGTTTCCGGGACTTCACGGTCGTCTTCGCCAATTTCGGCGACGATTATGAGGTCCGCATGCTGGAGCTGGGCCGCAAGACACCCGAATGGACCGAAGTGCTTTCCGGCATCAAGCCCGGCACGCGCTACGCCGCCAAGGGAGCCTTTCTCATTCGCGCCGACATTGAAAAGTCGGGCGCGAGCCACGACCATTGATCGGAAACCGGACCATGCTCGCCCGTATCATCGGATTTTCGATCCGCCAGCGCTGGCTGGTGCTTGGCATCGTCACGGCGCTTGTTGCGCTTGGACTATGGAGTGCGACCCGCCTGCCTATCGACGCTGTTCCCGACGTCACCAACGTCCAAGTACAGATTAACACCGAGGCGGAGGGGTTTTCACCGCTCGAAGCCGAACAACGGATCACTTATCCGATCGAGACCGCGCTCGCGGGTGTCCCCAAGCTCAACTACACGCGCTCGGTTTCGCGTTATGGGCTGAGCCAGGTCACCGTCGTCTTCGAAGACGGCACCGATCTCTATTTCGCGCGCCAGCTCGTCAATGAACGCCTGCAAGCGGTCAGATCACAATTGCCGCCGGGGATCGAGCCGCAAATGGGGCCGACCGCCACAGGGCTTGGCGAGATTTTCATGTATTCGGTGACCTCCAAACCCGGTGCGAGCAAGCCCGATGGGTCAGAGTGGACCCCCACCGATCTGCGTACACTCCATGACTGGGTCGTTCGTCCGCAAATGCGCAATGTCAAAGGTGTTGCCGAGGTCAATACCGTTGGCGGCTATACCAAGCAGTATCATGTGACGCCCAATCCAGCGCAACTGGCGACCCTGAAGCTATCGCTCACCGATGTCGTCAATGCGCTTGAAGCCAATAATGCAAATGCGGGTGCCGGCTATGTTGAGCGCGCAGGCGAACAGGTGTTGATCCGTTTGCCCGGTCGTGCCGGCAACGAAGCAGACTTGTCGCAGATCATCGTCGCCAAGCGCGGCGGTATTCCCATTCGTATCGGCGATATCGCCGAGGTCCTCATCGGGTCTGAACTGAGAACGGGCGCCGCGACTGAAAACGGCAAGGAGATTGTGCTCGGCACGATCTACATGCTGACCGGTAGCAATCCGCGGATCGTGGCGCAGGCAGCGGCCGAGCGGCTCGAAGCGGTCAATAAATCGTTGCCTTCGGGTATTGTTGCGCAGCCGCTCTACGACCGCACTGAACTGGTCGAACGCACGATCGACACGGTCGAGGAGAACCTGGCCGAAGGCGCGCTGCTCGTCATCGTCATCCTGTTTCTGCTTTTGGGCAATGTCCGCGCTGCGCTGATTACGGCGGCGGTTATTCCGGTGGCGATGTTGATGACATTGACTGGCATGGCCGCAGGCAAGGTCTCCGCGAATCTCATGAGCCTGGGTGCGCTCGATTTCGGGCTGATCGTCGACGGTGCGGTGATCATCGTCGAAAACTGTCTGCGCCGCCTGGGCGAGGCCCAGCACCGCCTGGGGCGTCTGCTCGACCGCGACGAACGGTTCGGGCTGGTCGCCACGGCCAGCAGCGAGGTGATCCGCCCCTCGATCTTCGGAGTTATCATTATCACGGTGGTTTATCTGCCGATCTTCGCCTTGTCGGGGATCGAGGGCAAGACCTTCCACCCCATGGCGATCACGGTGATGCTCGCTCTGACCGCAGCGATGCTGCTGTCGCTCACCTTCGTCCCTGCCGCGATTGCGATGTTCGTGACCGGTAAGGTCGAGGAGAAGGATAACCGGATCATGGCATGGGCGCGGGCGCGTTATGCCAGCACTCTGGACCGCACGTTCATGCGCGGCAAATTGCTGCTCGGGGCAGCGCTTGTTCTGGTGGTGCTCAGCGGCATTGGCGCAACGCGGCTTGGTTCCGAGTTCATCCCCAATCTCGATGAAGGCGATATTGCGATGCACGCCCTGCGCATCCCCGGGACCAGCCTTGGTCAGGCGGTGCAGATGCAGGAAGTGCTTGAAAGGCGGATCAGCAAGTTCCCCGAAGTGGAGCGCGTATTCGCCAAGATCGGGACGGCGGATGTCGCAACCGATCCGGTGCCGCCTTCGGTTGCCGATAACTTCATCATGCTGAAGGATCGCAAGGACTGGCCCGATCCGCGCAAACCACGCTCCCAGCTTGTCGCGGAACTGAACGCAGCGGTGCAGCAGATTCCCGGCAACAATTACGAGTTCACCCAGCCCGTCCAGATGCGGCTGAACGAGCTGATCGCGGGCGTCCGTGCCGATGTCGCGGTCAAACTGTTTGGCGAGGATCTCGACGAATTGCTCGCAACGGGCGGCGAGATTGAAAAGGTAGTGTCAGCCATTCCGAGGGCCGAGGACGTCAAGCTCGAACAGGTGACCGGCTTGCCCGTCCTCTCCATCACACCGCGCCGTGCGATATTGGCCCGCTACGGGATCAATATCAGAGATGTGCATGATGCGGTTTCGACCGCAATTGGCGGGCGAAGTGCGGGCGAAGTGTTCGAGGGAGACCGGCGCTTTGCCGTCGTGGTGCGCCTGCCAGAGGCGGCGCGCACCAATCTCGACATGCTTGGCAGCTTGCCGATTCCGCGATCCGGCGATGGTGGGACGGAGTTCGTCCCGCTGTCCGAAGTCGCAGACATCGAGCTTTCGGTCGGTCCCAACCAGATCAGCCGCGAAAATGGCAAGCGCCGCGCCGTGATCACGGCCAATGTCCGGGGGCGTGATCTTGGCTCGTTTATCACCGAACTGCGCGAAAAGGTCGAAAGCGATATTCGACTGCCTGAAGGCTATTACGTGCAGTATGGCGGTACGTTCGAGCAGCTCCAGTCGGCGGCAACCCGGCTCCAGATCGTTGTGCCGCTCGCATTGCTGCTGATCTTCGGATTGCTGTTCATGCTGTTCGGCTCGACCCGCGATGCGACGATTGTGTTCTCGGGCGTGCCGCTGGCGCTCACCGGCGGGGTCGCGGCGCTTGCCTTGCGCGGTATCCCTATGTCGATCTCGGCCGGTATCGGGTTCATTGCGCTCTCAGGCGTAGCGGTGCTCAACGGCGTGGTCATGTTGTCGTTCATCAAGGACTTGCGGACCCGCGGCATGGCCCTTGATGAAGCAATCCGTGAAGGCGCGCTGACGCGATTGCGGCCCGTGCTGATGACGGCGCTGGTTGCCTCGCTCAGCTTTGTGCCGATGGCGCTGAATGTCGGCGCCGGGTCCGAAGTCCAGCGGCCGCTGGCAACGGTCGTCATTGGCGGGATCATCTCGTCAACGATCCTGACGCTGATCGTGCTGCCGGCGCTTTACCGCCTGATTCACGGGCGGGAAGACAGGAATGATCTGCCGGAATTCAATGATCTGTCCGAGGTCCCAGCGTCTCAATGATCTTGCAGTCGCCTACCGTGCCATGCCGACAGCTGCCAATCACAGGTTGAAGTTCGTCGCGCACGGCAGCGAGGTCGATGAGTTTGCGTTCGACTTCAGCGTGATGTCCGCTGGCGATGTCATCGCCTCATTGGCAGGGCTTAGGCGCCAAACCAGTGCCAAATCCTGGATGCTGGCATCCTAACGTAAACTAAATTATTGAAAACAATGGTAGCGGAGGAGGTAACCACGAATTCAAATTATCAATTTGATAAATAAAAACTTTTTTCCAAGTCGCGGCGAAGATACCCCCATTGCTACCCCCAGTAAAACTATGCGGCAAGCCGAGACACCCATGCGGTCAGCGGAGCTATTTCTGGCGGACGGTGCAGACGCACATCGTGATTCCGGATTGGCAACTGCCTTCCAGATCCCGCTCGCATACACCCGGTCACCCGGAGAAACATGACTAGGTTGGGGAATTGTATCCTACGGGTTCAACGACGGGTCAACTTGTTGTGTCGGGCTTGCATTCGCGACCATCCCGCCGATCGCACTTCGAACTGCCCAAGGCCTCATCCATAGCTTAAGTATTTGCAATCCATAGACCTTTGTCGGACTATGGCAGCATGACAGCAGAGCGTTGACACGTTTTTGAGCGAGCAGCCGCTCGGTCATGCAGTCGATCGAGCCGGAGGGGCGTGCCACCCGTAGATACGATGTGACAGTCGTGTAACTGAATAGACTCCGATCTGTCGCTAAAACTTCACGGGTGAGTCTCCGAGTGGCTCTAGCGCGCCCTCAATTCCAAGATGGAAATGGGGGTCTCTCGTGTCGGTTTCTCGTATCAAGCATATCGCAATTCTCGCCTGCAGCCTGTCCGCGTTGTCATGGTCTGGCATGGTCCATGCTGCCGAAGCCACATCGGAAGCAGCGGCGGTCGAAGAGGTCGATCCCAGGGGTGGAATTGCAGAAGGTTCGGACATCGTCGTCACTGCGACCCGTCCCAACGAGATCGCGCCGGTCACGGCCTCGCTCAACACCACCCAGCCCCAAGCGGTCATCTCTCGGTCATTCATCGAAGATTCGCTGCCGGCCTCGGCCGACTTCAACCAGATCGCGCTGATCTCACCCAGCGTTTCCAATTACGGCAGTGCCAATGGGCCGGGATTGAGCGAATCCAAGGCGCAGATCCGCGGCTTTCAGGACGGTGAATACAACATCACCTATGACGGCGTGCCGTTCAGCGACCAGAACGACCCGACTCACCACAGCAACACCTTCTTTCCTTCGAACACGATCGAAACGCTGGTGGTCGATCGCGGTCCGGGCAATGCCAGCCAGCTCGGCCAGGCGACCTTCGGCGGCAACATCAACTTGTTCAGCCGCGCGACGCGCGACGAGGCGAGCGTCGAGGCGCGGCTGAGTTACGGAAGCTACAATACCCAGCTTGAGCGAATTTTCCTGCAGAGCGGTTCGATCGAGCAGCTTGGCGGAGCGGAGATCGTGCTCAGCGGGCAACATATCCGCTCGGACGGTGCACGCACATTCAGCCCTTTCAAGTCGAACAACGTGTTCGGCAAGATCATGATTCCGCTCGGTCCCGACGTGAAGCTGACCCTGCTCGCGACCTACAACGAAAACACGTTCAATCAGCCCGACAAGGACGGCGCTACGCAGTCGCAGATCGCGCTCTATGGCAAGTATTTCAGCCTCAACGACGATCCCAATTCGCAGACCTATTACGGCTACAACCATACGCGCAAGACCACCGATTTCGAGATCGTGAAGCTCGAAGCAGACATCGCGCGAGGCACCACATTCGAGAACCGCGCCTACACCTACAGCTACGACAACGAGACGTTGAGCGGCAATGATGTCACGCTGTTCGCTACCGCGACCCCAGCAGCGATTGCAGCAGCCAATGTTGTGACGCTGACCTCGGGTGGGGCGACGTCGTTCGGGGTTCCGGGCTATACAAAGACCAACAAGTACCGCGTTTGGGGCGATATCGCCAAAGCGCGGATCAACTTTGGCCCTGCGACGCTGACCGTCGGCGCCTGGATCGAGCATAGCAGCACTTACCGCCAGCAACGCGACGTCAACCTGATTACGCTCGCTCCGAATTTCCTTGAGAAAGTGGTCAAGGACCCGGTTACCGGCGCATCGACCCCGCGCGACATCAAGTTCGACCAGCACAGCGAAATCAACCACACCGAGGAATTCGCCGAACTCGAACTGCGCCCGCTCGCTGGCCTGACGATTACGCCAGGGTTCAAGCACGTCGATTTCAACCGCAAGATCCTTGCGGATTACAACCAGACCACGCGGTATTCGCAGCATATCAGCGACACCTGGACCGCCAACCTGCCGTTCCTGACGGTCAACTACCTAGCGAACGACCAACTGGCGTTCTATGCGCAATACGCGCGAGGCTTCCTCACTCCGCCGATCACTGTGCTCAACGTTGCCAACCCAGGACTCTCGACTGTCGAACCCGAGCGTTCGACCAACTACCAGGCCGGGGTGGTGTACCACGGCGGCAGCTTCAGCGCCGATTTCGATGTCTACAAGATCGACTTCACCAACAAATTCGCCTCGTTCGTCTCGGCCGTTCCAGGCGAAGGCACCGTGTTTATCAACCAGGGCAGCGTCAAGTATCAGGGCTTCGAAGGCCAGCTGACCTATGCCTTCCCGAACGGCCTTGCGGTGTTCGTCAACGGCTCGCGCAACTATGCCCAGACCGACAATGCAGGTGCGCCGCACACGCAAGTCGCGAATGCGCCTGAGTTCACTTTGGCAGGCGGCATACTGTTCAAGCGTGGTCCGATCGCCTTCTCACTGATTGATAAATACACCGGCCCGCAGTGGTTCGTCGATGGCGAGAACCCGCTTTACAAGAGCGACGGCTACAACACTGCCACGGCTTCCTTGCGCTACGATTTCGGACATGTCCGGGTCGGTGTCGAAGTTTCGAACGTGTTCGATTCGCGCGCGGTCACCAATATCAACACCGGCAAGACCGTGCCGTTCGACCAGTACTTCTACCAGACCGGACGGTCGGTCAGCGCCGATCTGACCCTGAAGTTCTGAGCGCCCCATGACCTTGCGTCTGGTGCTGCCGTTCCTGCTGGTCGTCGCCGCTCCTGCGATCGCCGAGCCAGGAGCGGCGGCTTCGACGACCTTCGTAGTGATTGGCCCGCAGGGTCAGGCGGTCGCGCGGGTTGTCACTCCATCCGCTCACTGCCCGGCGCTCACGGTCGATGGTGCCAAACTGCCGATGCGCATCCGTGCCGGACCCGCCACTGAGCCGCTCCGTCCGACTGAATCGAGCGCCGCGAACAGCAAACCCTCTGCTTTTCCGATGAACACATGCGAAACTGAATTGCCGGTGGGCGCGCGGCATGCGTCCGTGAATGGGCTCGTGCTGCCGATGCCACGGCGCGAGGTGCGGCGGATCGTCGTGATTGGCGATACCGGCTGCCGCCTCAAGGCCAAGGATAATGCCTATCAGGCGTGCAACGAGCCGAGGAAGTATCCGTTCGCCGCGATCGCCGCACGCGCAGCGGCATGGCAGCCTGACCTGGTCGTCCACGTCGGCGACTATCTCTACCGCGAAAACCCCTGCCCTGACGGGAATAGAGGCTGTGCCGGGTCGCCGTGGGGCTATGGCTGGGACGCCTGGAACGCGGATTTCTTCACCCCTGCGGCTCCGCTGTTGCGCGCCGCGCCGTGGCTTGTCGTGCGCGGCAACCATGAGAACTGCGCGCGCGCCGGCCAAGGCTGGTGGCGCTTTCTCGATCCGCGCCCGTTCACGGCGCACCAGGACTGTAACGATCCGGCAAACGACAAAACGGGCGATTACAGCGATCCTTACTCCGTGCCACTCGGCAGCGGTGCGCAGATGATTGTGCTCGACCTGGCGATTGCAGGGGCGAAGCCGATCGGGGCGGGAGACTGGCGGCTGGCGGCCTTTCGGAAAAGCTACGCGGACCTCGACCGGTTCGCAGAACAGGCGCAGTATAATTTCGTAGTAGATCACAAGCCGATCCTTGCGCTCAGCGGAACCGACACGCCAGGTGAGCTGGAGGGCGGAAACCGCGGCATCCAGTCGATCTATCATCCGCTGAACCCTTGGCTCTTGCCAGCGAGTGTCGATGTCCTGCTGTCGGGCCATGTCCACGTATGGGAGCAGGTCAGCTTTTCGAGTCCGCACCCCAGCCAGTTCGTGACCGGCTTTTCGGGTACGCTGGAAGACCGGGTGCCCTTGCCCGCAAGTCCACCTGCCGACGTCGCACTTGGGCCGAATACGGTAGTCGAAGCGTTCAGTTCCTGGGTGGATGGCTTTGGTTTCATGACAATGGAGCGTACCGGACCGATCACCTGGAATGTGAAGGTCTGGAGCGTCTCAGGCAAGATCGTCAATCGTTGCTCAATTACTGGCAGGCGCTCGCGGTGCCGAATTGCCCAGGTCGGTGCCGAGCAGAATTAGCTGCCGTTTGTTCTCGGCGATGCTTCCATCGCTCACGATAGAAACATGCCGCAGGTTGGGAAATTGTATCCCCACCTCAACCGTCATGTGAGCTAAGCCCGGCTACTTACCGGATGGTGCAATTTGCACATTGAAGGGAATGAGAAGCCATGAAGAAATTTGCCATGCTCCTGCCGCTCGCTGCGGCAGTGCTCGCGCTTCCCCAGGCGGGCCAAGCCAAGCCCACCGGAGTGACAATGGCGCAAGCTCGCGCGATCGCACTGCGGGCCGCACCAGGCCATATCGAGAAGGCCGAGCGTGAGCGCGAAGGCGGCGGTCTGCGCTATTCGTTCGACATTCGTCAGGGCGACCGGATCCATGAAATCGGCGTCGATGTCGCCACCGGTCGGATCGTCGAGGACAAATTCGAGCCTTTGAACGCAAGGGATTGAGCGAAACCGTGATGCGCATCCTGCTGGCTGAAGATGACAGTGACACCAGACAATTCGTCGAGCGCGGGCTTGGCGAACTGGGACACAATGTCATCTCGGCGGCGGACGGGGAGGATGCGCTTCACTTTGCCCTAACCGAGACTGTCGATGTCATCATTCTCGACCGCATGATGCCAGTGCTCGATGGCATGTCCATTCTGAAGCGCCTGCGGGCTGGCGGCATCGCTGCACCGGTGCTTATGCTGACGGCACTTGGCCGCATCGAGGACCGCGTCGATGGTTTGGAGGCCGGCGCAGACGATTATCTGGTGAAGCCTTTCGCGTTCAGCGAACTGGCAGCCCGCATCCAGGCGCTCGGGCGCCGTACTGCTCCCGCCTCGGTTACGACCAGGCTCGAAGCTGGGGGGATAGAAATGGA
>JANLSP010000278.1:0-5639 GCA_031362485.1 Novosphingobium sp. | reverse complement strand
GCGGAAAAGAGCCGCGCGGCGCCGGTCAATCTATTGATGTCGGGCCCGGCGGGCGGCGTCGCTGGCGCGGTGTGGGTCGCGAAAAATGCCAGGCAGCCAAATGTGCTGACGCTGGATATGGGCGGCACCTCAACCGATGTCGCACTGATCGAAAATTATCAGCCGCGGCTCCGGCGCGAAACCAGCGTCGGGCACCTTACCGTGCGGGCCTCGTCACTCGATGTGAAGACCGTTGGTGCGGGTGGCGGTTCGATCGCCAGCGTTCCCGAATTGACCAAGGCGCTGCGCGTCGGACCGCAATCGGCGGGGGCGGTGCCGGGGCCGGTTGCCTATGGCAAGGGCGGCGAACTGCCGACCGTGACCGACGCCAATGTCGTGCTTGGCTATCTGCCCGAGAACTTGCTCGGCGGCAACTTCAAGCTGGACCGCGAAGGCGCGAAAATGGCAGTACAGACTATCGCCGATGCGCTCGGCATCGATCTGATGGCAGCCGCGCGCGGTATCATCGATATCGTCAACGAGAACATGTTCGGCGCGCTGCGCATGATCTCGGTCCAGCAGGGCTATGATCCGCGCCACTTCGCGCTGATGGGCTTTGGCGGTGCCGGACCCCTGCATGTCAACGCCGTTGCGCGGCTGATGGGCTCATGGCCCGCGATCTCGCCGGTCTCGCCCGGGGTGCTCTGTGCGCTGGGAGATGCCACAACGCGGATGCGCACCGAAAGCGCGCGCAGCTTTGCCCGGTTAGCCTCGACCACCAAGGCTGAGGAACTGATCGCGATCCTCGATGAAATGGCAACGCAAACGCGGGCCGAACTGCTCTCCGACGGTGTTCCCGAAGCGGACATCACCAGCGAGTTTGAAATCGATGTCCGCTATGCCGGTCAGGCCTTTGAAGTGCCGCTGACAATCACTGCCGATGTGCTGCGCAAGGACGGCGTGGCCGGCATCCTGACGCGCTTCGACGAGGAGCACCACCGCCTGTTCACGTTCAATATGGAAACCCCGCACGAGATCGTCTATCTGCGCGCGGTGGCCTTGGGCCGCGCGCTCGATCTGCCAGCGGCCGAACTGCCCAAGGGGGACGGCAATCCGGCGGCCGCCAAGATGCGCGATCACATGCTGTGGATGGACGGGCGCGAACAGACGGCGGTGATCTATGACCGCGCCAGGCTGCGCCAGGGCGATGTCATCCCCGGCCCGGCAATTGTCGTCGAGATGGATTCGACCACACTGATCGAGAGCGGCTGCGTCGCGAGTGTCGACGCGGTCGGCAACATTCTGATCAATCTGGCTTGAGGGGGGACAAAACCATGCCTGCCACTATCATCGAAACCAACCCTGCCCCCTTCAAGACCGTGCCGATTGATCCGGTAACGCTCGACATCATGGAAAACGCGCTACGCAATGCGCGGATCGAGATGGACGCGACGCTGGTGCGCACTGCCATGTCGCCAGGCATCCGCGAGCAAGGCGATGCCTTCCCGCTGATCGCCGACCCCAGCGGCAAAATGATCGTCGGCCAGTTTGGCAGCTTCATCGGCGGATTCCTCCAAGGCTTTGACGGCACTTTGGAAGACGGCGACATGATCTTCCTGTCGGACCCCTACAGCTGCGAAGGCGCGATCAGTCATGCCAACGACTGGCTGATCCTGCTCCCCGTGTTCAAGGACGGCCGCCTGATCGCCTATACCGCGATGTTTGGCCACATGTCAGATATCGGCGGCAAAGTCGTCGGCTCAATGCCGATCAATGCGCATTCGATCTTCGAGGAAGGCGTACGCATTCCGCCGGTCAAGATCTGGAAGAAGGGCGAATACAACGCCGACCTGATGAAGCTGGTGATGCACCAGACACGCAAGCCCGACTGGTGCCAGGCCGATCTCAACGCGCTGATCGCCTCGTGCCGGGTCGCGGCGCGGCGGGTGATCGAAATGGCCGAGCGGTTTGGCGACGATGTCTATGTCTCGGCGACCCAGGAGCTGCTGGCGCGCAACCACCGTGCGATGAAGTCGCTCATCGCCATGGCCGTGGCCGAGGAGCCGGTGAGTTTCGAGGACTATATCTGCGATGACGGCATGGGCTTTGGCCCCTACAGGATCAAATGCACGATGTGGCGCGAGGGCGACAAGGTGGTGCTCGATTTTACCGGCACCGACCCGCAGAGCGCAGCCTCGATAAACTTTTTCCTCAACGAAAACATGTTCAAGATGTTCTTCGGCATCTACATGATCATGGTCTTCGATCCGCAGATCCTGTTCAACGACGGCTTCTATGACCTGATCGACGTGCGCATCCCGCAAGGCTCGCTGCTCAAGCCCAAGTTCCCCGCCGCGCTCTCGGGGCGCACCCATGCGCTGGGCCGGATCTTCGATATCCTGGGCGGGCTGCTCGGCCAGAAGACACCCGAATTTCTCAACGCCGCGGGCTTCAGCTCCAGCCCGCACCTGTTCTATTCGGGCAACGACAACCGGTCTGGCAAGGGCGGCGAGTGGTTCCAGCTGTTCCAGATCGGCTTCGGCGGCATTCCGGGCAGGCCGATGGGCGACGGGCCTGACGGACATTCGCTGTGGCCGGGCTTCACCAATGTGCCCAACGAATTCCTCGAACGCTATTTCCCGATGATGATCGAACGCTACGAGTGCGAGCCGGACTCGGGCGGCGCAGGCCTGCACCGCGGCGGCAATGGCATCCACATGACCTACCGGTTTCTTGCTGCCGGCACGATCTCGATCCACGATGACCGCTGGTTCGTGCCGCCCTGGGGGGTCAACGGCGGCCTGCCGGGCACACGGGCGCGCAAGATCCTGGAGAAGGCCGACGGCAGCCAGCAGATCATCGGCAACAAGGTCGAAGATGTGGAAGTGGAGGCGGGCGACCAGTTGCACTTCATCACCTGGGGCGGCGGCGGCTGGGGCGATCCGCTCGAGCGCGATCCGACCCTGGTTGGCCTGGAGATCACCCAGGGGCTTGTCACTGCCAAAGGTGCGCGCGCCTATGGCGTCGTGGCCGACGGCGCGGGCACGGTCGATGCGGCGGCGACAACGGCACTGCGCGAGCAGATGCGCGGCGAGCGCGGCCCGCTCGCCCTGTTTGACTATGGCCCGGAAATCGAAGCCTTGCGCGCCAACTGCCTAGCTGAGACCGGGCTGCCGGCACCCAGCCAGCCGGTCTGGCCGATGCTGGAAGCGGCGGAGTAAGCGCCTTGACCAATACGGGAGCATTGAACGGCCTGCGCGTCGTCGAGATGGGCCAGCTGATCGCCGGGCCGTTCTGCGGCCAGCTGCTGGGCGATATGGGCGCCGATGTCATCAAGGTCGAGCCGCCCGGAGATGGCGATCCGATGCGCGAATGGGGCCAGGGCGACGACAAGGTGCAGTGGGAGGTCGTGGCACGCAACAAGCGATCGGTCAGCGCCAATCTGCGTATCCCGCAAGGCCAGGCGCTGGTGCGCAAGCTGATCGCCACCGCCGATATCCTCGTCGAGAACTTCAAGCCCGGCACGCTGGAGAAATGGGGCCTCGGCCCTGACGTGCTCCACGCTGACAATCCCGGCCTGATTATCGCGCGCATGTCAGGCTATGGCCAGACCGGGCCCTATTCTGACCGCGCTGGCTTCGGCGGAATTGGCGAGGCAATGGGCGGCTGGCGCTACATAGTTGGCGAGCCTGATCGGCCGCCAAGCCGCATGGGCGTCTCGATCGGCGACACGCTGACCGCGAGCTATGGCGCGATGGGCGTTCTCGCAGCGCTGCATGTGCGCGGGCGAACCGGCAAGGGTCAGGTGGTCGATGCCGCGCTCTATGAATGCGTGCTCCAGGCGATGGAAGGTCTGGTGCCGGAATATGACCACGGCGGGGTGATACGCGAGCGTTCCGGCTCGTTCCTCAAGGGCATAGCGCCGTCGAATGTCTATTCGTGCAAGGACGGCGAATACATGATCGGGGCCAACAAGGATTCGCTGTGGCAGCGCCTCGCCGCCGCCATGGGCCGACCGGAACTGGGCGATGATCCGCGCTATGCGACACATCTGGCGCGCGGGGAAAACCAGATTGAGCTCGATGCGCTGATCAACCAATGGACTGGCACGTTGACCATTGAAGAAGTCGACGCGCTGATGATCAAGTATTCGATTCCCGCCGGCAAGGTCTACCGCGCACCCGAAATGCTCGCCGACCCGCACTTCCAGGCGCGCGAGGCGATCATCGAGGTCGAGACCGAACGCTTCGGCAAGCTCAAGATGCAGAACGCGTTCCCCCGGCTTTCGGCCACACCATCGGGGGTGCGCCGCGCTGCGCCCTCGGTGGTCGGGCAGCACAACCGCGAGGTCTATGGCGAGCTGCTCGGGCTGGACGCGGATGAGCTGGCGCAGTTGCAGACCGCAGGCGCTATCTGATGGCAAAGGACGCGGGCGACCTCTCGACAAATTATGCCGGCGCCTTCGATGGCCACTTGCCTTTCGGCCAGCGTCCGGCGCTGCTGATCGTCGATTTCGTAGTCGCCTACCTCGATCCGGCCTCGCCGCTCTATGCCGGGGTCGAGGACGCACTGGCGAGCAATGAGCGGCTGCTCGCCGCAGCGAGAAACGCCGGAATCCCGGTGTTGTTCACCAATGTCGTCTATACGCCCGGCGGCGCCGATGGCGGAGTGTTCTATCGCAAGGTGCCCGCGCTCCGCCTGTTCGATCGCGGATCGCCGCTCGGGGCCTTTCCCGACTGCCTCCAGCCGATCGCTGGCGAGCTGGTGATCTCGAAACAGTATGCCTCGAGCTTTTTCGGCACACACCTCGCGGCAACGCTGACCGCGCAAGGCATCGACACGCTGCTGATCACCGGGCTTTCAACCTCCGGTTGCGTTCGCGCCACTGCGCTCGATGCCTGCCAGCATGGCTTTCTGCCGTTCGTCGTGCGCGAGGCCTGCGGCGACCGCCATCCGGGTCCGCACGAGGCCAATCTGTTCGACCTGCAAGCAAAATATGCCGAAGTGATTTCGGAAAGCGAAGCCATCGCGCATCTTGCAGCGCTATGACCCAGCTCGCCCAGCTCACCGCACCCACCCCCTCGCCCGCTGCTGCCGCCTTCCTCGCGCGCGCTCCGCATGGCCACCTGATCGGCGGGGAATGGCAGGCGGCGAACGGGACTTTCGAGACACTTGATCCCGCCACCGGTAAGCTGCTGGCACACGTCGCGACAGGCGATGCCGCAGCAGTTGACCGGGCAGTTGCTGCCGCGCGCGCCGCGCTTGAAGGCGGGGCCTGGCCGGCGATGACGCCGATGGACCGCGCGCGCCTTCTCTGGAAGATTGCCGACCACCTCGAGGCGCATATCGACGAGCTGGCCGACCTCGAGACGCTCGATCAGGGCAAGCCGCTCTATGTCGGGCGCTGGGCCGAGATTCCAGGGGCGATTGCGCAGTTCCGCTTTTTCGGCGGGCTGGCGAACCAGATCGAGGGCAAGTCGATCCCGACTTCAGTCAACTATCAGCCACCGGGCAAGGAAGTGTTCGCCTATACGGTGAAAGAACCGGTTGGCGTGGTCGCAGCGATCGTGCCGTGGAATTCGCCGCTGGTGCTCACCGCGATGAAGCTTGCGCCGGCGCTTGCTGCCGGGTGCACCGTTGTGCTGAAACCCGCCGAGGAT
>JANLSP010000162.1:0-2448 GCA_031362485.1 Novosphingobium sp. | reverse complement strand
GCGAAACCGGCGAGGCGGTGCTGATCTTCGACGACACCAAGATCATGCCCACGGCCGATCCGGCCAAGGCCTGGACGGGGGTCAACAATCCAGCCAACTTCCTGCCGCTGCCGCGCGATGTGATCCGCCACTATGTTCGCCGCGACGCGGCAACCTTTCGCCGACCGGGCTGGCTGGTGGTCGCCAACACCGACGCCCGCTTTGCGATGGACTTGTTTGATGCCGCATACGACGTCGCCGAAAGCCGTCCCCGCGGTACATACACAGCCTATCGCCTGGTGCCGCGCAATGCCCGCTGAAACCCGCCCCGACTGGCCTCGCCTCGCCGCGCGGATCGCTTTCGCGGCGTTCCTCTGCTCGCTGCTGCTGGGGCTGCTGCTGCCAGTCTACACCGACGAAGTGGGCTGGCGCATGCAATTGCGCGCCGGGATCGACGGCGGGTTTGACCGCATGCTCTCTGACATCTGCGGGCCGAACACGATTGCCGCCCCGCCGTGGTTCATGTGGCCGCACCGCTGGGTGACCGGCTGGCTCAACCTGACATTTGCCGATCCGCTCTATGTGCGTATCGTCGGCGTCGCCTCGGCGCTGGGCTGGGCCTTCGCCTTGCGCGCAGTGATCGCCCGCATCGCCGCCCCGCCGCCCCTGCGCCATGCGCTCACCGCGCTGGCGTTCGGCCTGCTCGGCTTCGGCGTGCTGCCGATCATGCTGGTGATGAGCCGGCCCGATGCGCTCGTTCTGCTTTGCGTCACGCTCGCGATTCTGGCGACCGTGCTGGCAGGCCGGGCGGCGGCGCGCGCACGCTGGCTGTGGCCGCTGGCGGTCGCCCTGCTGGGCGTGTTGGCGCTTTCGGCGCACCTCAAGGGCATTCTCTTTGCGCCGGTTTTCCTGCTCTGCCTGTTCTTCGCCTGCCCGGCAAAGGCCGCGCTGTGGAAGAAGCTCGCCGCGCTGCTGTTCTTCGCTTTAATTACCTTGCAGGCAGCGAACTACTGGGTCGAGCGATTTCGCTGCCCGGGCGATCCGGTGCTCGCGGGAATGCTGGCACAACAAAACGTCGCCTCGATCCTTGCCGGCTCTGGTCAGTGGCAGGACAAGCTTGCCTTCGCACTGCAGGGCGCAAGCCCCAACTCCTATATCGTCATCGCCGAGGCGCGCGCCAAGCCGATGTCGGGCTGGCTGCCGCCGGGCCGGATCGGGCTTGAGGAAACGCTGCTGCGGATCATGCCGATGAGCCTTGCATGGAACCTTGCCATGCTGCTGGCGCTGTTCTGCCTGGTGCGGGCACTGCAACAGCGCTGGCGCAGGCGGCGGCTCGATTTTGCTTTCGCCCTGCCCGTCACCGTCACCGGACTGATCCTCGTGTGGGGCATCAGCCAGCTGACGAAGAATGATTACGAGGCGATGGTGGTGCTGCCTATGCTCGCGCTGGCCATCGTCTTTGCCGCCGCCAGCATCGGCTGGAGCGACAAGTTCCAGCGCTGGTTGGGCGTGGCAGGGGTCGTCGTCGCCGCGTTGTCACTCACCGCGCAAATCGACATCGTTCGCCGCTTTGCCCCGCCGCTGCTCGCGGCCGCCAAGAGGCCCGGCTATGTAACCGGGCAGCCCTATTCGGTCTCGCCCTATGGCTATGGCAAGCTGCGCGAGACAATCCGCGCTGCCGCCCGGCAATGCGGCATCGGCGCGCATGGCCGCGCGATCCGGCCGCTGATCGACGACACCACCTATTTCGCTCTGGCCGACAGCCTGCGCCCGTTCCACCAACTCAACGTGATCGGCAAGTGGAAGGGCCGGATCGGTGATCCGATCGACTATATCCGCAGTCAGGGGTCGGAAGGAGCGATCATGGGCTGCCACAATCTGCCCGAAAATGTCCGCGCGCGGGCGATCCATAGCGGCGAGTTCTGTTGTGTCTCCGCGCGCTGATAGCAGCCCCCGCTGGCTGGTGCCCGCCGTGATCGCCCTGATGGCGCTGGCAATCCGCCTGCCGGGTCTGGGTGACGCGACGCACGATTTCGACGAGCAACTCTATCACCTTGCCGGCCTCGAAATGCTGCAAGGTCATATGCCCTATATCGACGTGTGGGACCGCAAGCCCTTTGGGCTGTTCCTGATTTTCGCACTTGCCGCGCTGGTTTCGGGCGGTTCGGTGCTGTGCTACCAGTTGCTCGCTGCCTCTGCCGCCGCGCTCGGTGCATGGCAAACTTTCCGGATTGCGCGGCGCTTCGGCGATCCGTTCGCCAGCCTCACCGCCGCCTTCATCTATTGCATCGCCTTCCCGCTGTTTGCCGCGCCCTCGGCGCAGAGCGAGGTGTTCTACATTCCGCTTCTGCTCGGCATGTTGCAGCTGACCATTGCAGTTTACGAGGCCGAAGACCTCACCAGGGCCGCCAGACCCGCGCTGGTCGCCATGGCGCTTGGCGGCCTCGCGCTGCAGGTCAAATACACCGC
>JANLSP010000156.1:0-3559 GCA_031362485.1 Novosphingobium sp. | reverse complement strand
CCGATTGCGACCTTGGCTTGCCAATAGCCTTGTTGGCTGTTCCCTTGGTCTTGTCGATCAGTTCACCCATGATTTTTCTCCGATGAACCGCACAAGGATTGTGCGGTCATTTGGCTCAACGCGTACGGCGCGGATTAGGTTCCACGCCGTGCCAGGCACTAGCGGCAGCGTGCGTCGTCGCGGTCAATGGCCTGACCCGCGAGCTTTAACCACCGACCCTGACACTGGTTAACGCGCCCATGACGCCGAACACCTGCAGCAGCCAGAGGACCACAACGATGACAACAACGCCGTTGAGAATGCTTTTAATTTTCCGGTCCATCGGAAGGTAGTTGTTGATAAGCCAAAGGATTACCCCAACAACGATCAGGGCGATGACCACGTTGATCAATGGCATAACGATCTCCCGAAGTGTCAAGCTTGCCGAAAGCGGCGCTCACTTCGAGATGTTTAACCTGTGACCTGGGCAAAGTGTTCCAAACCGTAAGGTGATTTTTCTTAACCGGACTTCGAGCGGTCTTAAATAATCCACGCACCGCGTCCACCGGCGCTGTCAGGAATTGTCTGTCCGCCCTGCCATATTCATGAAATCGCGGGCAACATTACGATCAGCCTCTTCCGCGAAGACAAATTCCAGGTCCGGCGCGTCGCCAAGCATGTGCATCAGGGCCCAGAGCGCAAAGCGCCGCCCGCGATCTTGCTCCAGCCCAAGGTCAACTGCCATGTGTTCGATACCGCTGCTCAGCACGGCAGGAGTAATGCCCGACACATCACAAGTGCCGAAATAGCGCAGCAGTTGATCGTCGAAATGCATTTTGCGCTTTTGCACTACATAGCTGTACAGGCACAAGAGCGGGCCGCCCGTCAGCTTGCGCAAGATTACCTGCGTATCCGGAACAAGCAGGCCTACCGTTCGTTATCCAACCGGATAAGCCTATCGTGCCAAATATTTGCGGCCGAACAGGCGCCCGGCAATTCGCCTCACTGCGGCGACCCCTGTTCGGTTGGAGGATCATGCATGCTATACGTCGCCGATCAACCTACGGTTGGCCCCGGAATTTTCGAAAATTCTGGTGAAGGTCCCCGCTCTGCCAAACGCATCGCGCTGATCGGCGGATTTACCCCGCGGCGATGCGGAATTGCGACGTTTACAAGCGACATTTACGAGTCACTGACGACTGCTTCGCCGGATCTCGTTGTCGATGTCTATGC
This sequence comes from Novosphingobium sp., assembly GCA_031362485.1. GTDB lineage: Bacteria > Pseudomonadota > Alphaproteobacteria > Sphingomonadales > Sphingomonadaceae > Novosphingobium. Next base: position 2,347 of record JANLSP010000156.1, on the reverse strand, counting down.
GATGACGCCAGCGAAGGATCACACCAGGTTCGATTCTGCGGTATGTGCGACGATTGTTGAAAACGATCCTGCAAGCTTCGTTGATGCGGCGCAGCATATCAATGCCAGCCAAGCAGAAATTGTCTGGCTCCAGCATGAATTTGGTCTGTTTGGCGGACCGGCGGGAGACATGGTCCTCGAACTCGTGGACCGGATCGCCGCGCCGTTGATTATTACGCTTCACACCGTAATGCCCGACCCCGACGAGGCCCAGTTCCGGGTGATGCGCCGCCTTGTCGCGCGGGCATCAAAGCTCATTGTGATGTCAGAGCGGGCGCGTTACCTCCTGCGCGAAGTATATGGGGCGGATACTAAACAGATCGTCCTGATTCCCCACGGCGCCCCGGATCGCCCGTTTGGTCGTGCGGAGTTGTTCAAGGACAAGTTCGGTTTCACCGGACGGCAGATCGTTCTGACATTTGGGCTGCTTTCACCCGGAAAGGGCATCGAAGCAGTGATAAAGGCGCTGCCCGCCATCGTCGCCGATCACCCCAACCTGCTTTACTGCGTTCTGGGTGCAACCCACCCCAACCTTGTTGCGCGCGAAGGCGAAGCCTACCGCGAAGGGCTGATATCACTGGCTGCCAGCCTGGGGGTTGAGCACCACATTAAATGGATCGACGCCTTCGTCGAAAATAGCGAATTGCTTGATCTGATTGAGGCCGCGGATATTTATGTCACACCCTACCCGGGCGCGGCGCAATCGACTTCGGGGACACTCTCCTATGCAGTTGCGCTCGGCAAGGCAGTGGTCTCGACGCCCTATGCTCACGCAGTAGAACTGCTCGCAGATGACCACGGGGTGCTGGTGCCGTTCAACGACAGCCCTGCCCTGGCTCGTGAGATTGGGTCGTTGCTGGATGATCCGGAGAGCCTGCAGGCATTGCAGAAGCGCGCCTATGCACGCGGTCGGGCAATGATCTGGCCAGCTTTTGCAGCGCGCTGTCTCGAGGTAATTGACGTTACACGGAGCGTAAGCCCCGCTGTGGCAGCATGCCATCCGATCGGTGTTTCGGGGCTGCTTCGCATTTGCGACGATACCGGGATAATCCAGCACAGCATCCACAATGTACCGGACCGGGCGCATGGCTATTGCCTCGATGACAATGCCCGCGCGCTGATGTTGATGAACCGGTTGGGCGCTGACGCCGAACCGCATCGCAGCAGACTCACGCCGGTTTTTGCCGCCTTCGTTCAGTCTGCGTGGAACGATGAAACGAAAGAATTCCGCAACTTTATGGGTTTTGCCCGGAACTGGCTTGAAGATACCGGTTCGCAAGACAGTTGCGGGCGGGCGCTCTGGGCGCTGGGGGCAACCACGCAGGAAGGACAGACGCCGGGCCTGCGGCGCTGGGCTCACGGGCTGTTTGACCGCACGGCCGCATCGGCGATCGACTTCAGTTCCCCGCGTGCCACCGCCTTTGCCATGTTGGGGGCAGACTATCTGCTCAGCTCTGTTCCCGGGCATGAGACCGCAGAAGCGATTTTGGGCGACGGAGCTGCCCATCTGCTTTCGCTGTTTGAGCGGGTCAGCCGCCCCGGGTGGCCCTGGCTGGAGACAATGCTGGCCTATGACAATTGCCGCGTGCCAGAAGCGATGATCCGCGCGGGGATGCGTTTTGGCCGCGCCGATTTCGCTGATCGCGGCCTGGCTGCGCTCACCTGGCTGATCAACCAGCAGATCAGCTCGGGCGGCCACTTCCGCCCGATCGGCTCCGAAAGCTTCGGCCGTGACTTTGAGACGCCGCGCCCGTTCGATCAGCAGCCGGTCGAGGCTTGGGCAGCAATCGACGCCTGCGCCGCTGCCTTCGATATGACTGATGACGCAATCTGGCTGAGCCATGCCAGTCTCGCCTATGGCTGGTTCTCCGGCGACAACGACCGCGGCTGTGCCGTGGGCGATCCGCTCACCGGAACCTGTCACGACGGGATCAATCCCCGCGGGCTCAATCTCAATGAAGGCGCGGAGTCTGTGCTGGCGTGGCAGCTCGCAACATGTGCCATGCGCGACATGCTGAGAAAATCAGTATAGTGGCCGCCTGTGATTGATACCTATCAACTGGCAGTGCGGCTCAAGGCCGATGCATCACGGGTCGTCGTGCGCCCGTTTCACCTTGCCTGGCAGGCTTCGGGACCCGACCTGGAGCGTGTCCAGAAGCTCGCTCAGGACATTCTGGCGCTCGATCCGCGCACTGTGCTCGCCGAGCTTGGTGTCGTACTGAATGACTTCGAGGGTCGACACTGGCAGATCGAAAAGGTCTTTGAGGACCGTTATACCGAGATCGAACCCAAGTTGGGACTGGGCGGC
>JANLSP010000138.1:0-2722 GCA_031362485.1 Novosphingobium sp. | reverse complement strand
GGCAGCACGGCCGAAAGCCCGACCACCGAAATGCCGAGCACCACCATAAAGCCCAACGCAAATATGAACGACTTGTTGGTGTATAGCTCGCGCCGGAAAAGCGGTTCGGGCGCAGTGCGGGTGTGGATGACGAAAATCCATAAGGCCGAAAGTGCAACGATCACTTCGATGATGATTTCCCAGCTATCCAGCCAGTCTTTATGCTGGCCGCGATCAAGCGCCAGCTGCATCCCGCCGAGCGCGAGCGCGAGCGCGGTAAAGCCGAACAGATCGAGCTTGCGCCGCTCGATGGGGCGCGAGGGCAGCTGCCACCACAGGATCAGGAAAGCGGGTATCCCCAGCGGCAGGTTGACATAGAATATCCATCGCCAATTGAGATATTCCGTAAGGAAACCACCCAGCGCCGGCCCGGTGATCGGCGCGACCATCACCATCATGCCAAACACCGCCATTGCCATGCTCTGCTTGCTAGGCGGATTGATGTCGAACATCGTCGTCTGCCCCATCGGTCCGATGAAGGCCGCCGCCATGCCCTGGATCGTCCGGAAGACGATCATCCCTGTGAGCGAAGTTGCCGCGCCGCAGGCTGCCGATGCAAGCAGGAACATCGCCGTCGCCCCGAGGAACAGGTTGCGTGAACCGATGCGGTCCGAAAGCCAGCCGGTGATCGGCGTGGTAATGGCCTGGGCAATGATGAAGCTGGTCAGCACCCAGCTGATCTGATCCGACGAGGCGCCAAGCTGCGCGCGCATGTGGGGCAGCGCGACATTGGCGATGGTGGCATCGAAAAACTGGCACAGCTGGACCATGATCAGCCCGGCCATGACCAGCGTCCGATTGCGGGTTTCCAGCATTGGCCGGTCCGCGAAGTCAGCCTGACTGCTCAGTGGCGCAGCGGCGCCCTTACTTGGCAGTGTCGATGCTGACATGCGTCGAAAGCCCCGCGATCAGTGGACGCGTGGGCTTGGCGTCGATGGCAACGCGCACCGGCACGCGCTGGGTGACCTTGACCCAGTTACCCGTGGCATTCTGCGCCGGCAGCACCGAGAATTCCGATCCCGTGCCCGCGCCGATGCTGGCGACATGGCCCTTCACTTCGACATCGGGATAGGCATCGAATGTCAGTTTGGCCGGCTGGCCCACGCGCATGCGGGCAAGATCGGTTTCCTTGAAATTGGCTTCGATCCAGCTCTTGTCGCTGACAACAATGGTCAGTGCCGGCAAACCGGTGGTTACCATCTGGCCAAGCTGCAGGCGGTCCGCCTGGCTGACCATGCCGCTCACAGGGGCGTGCACTTCGGTGCGCGAGAGCTCGAGCTGCGCGCGTCGGCGCTGGGCCTGCGCGGCGAGCAGTTGCGGATTGACCCCGGGAGCGACCGAGCCGGTGGCAAGCGCGGCGCGCGCCTCGGCCGCCTCGGCCTGGGCATTGGCGAGCTTGCTGCGTGCGTCATCGAGCGCATGCTGCGCTGCCTGAAGCCGCGCGCGAGTGGTAAATCCGCGTTCCATCAGTTCCGACTGGCGACGGTATTCCTGCTCAAAAAAGCCGACATCCTCATTCGCCCCGCGGATATCGACCCCGGTCGAATTGAGCGCGGTCTCGAGCCCGACCACTTTGACCTGGGCGGCAGCAATCGCGGCATCGGCCTGGGCCAGCGCGATCCGCATCGGTTCGGGATCGATGCGGAACAGCAAGTCGCCGGCGCGCACAGCCTGGTTCTCGCGCACCATGACTTCGATAATTTCGCCCGTGACTTGCGCGCTGACCGAGACTTTGTCCTGCTGGACATAGGCGTTGTCAGTGCCGATGATGTTCTCGGTCGACTTGTAATAGGCGATGGCACCGCCAATCAGCAGCAGCGGCAGCGATGCCATCAGCGCGACCCGGCGCCAGCGGCCCTTGCTCGCCTGCGATGGCAGGATAGCCTCGGCTTCAACCGATTCGAATCTCTGGTCGCTCTCAGCCATTGACTGCCATTTCGACTGCTGTGCGTCGCGAGAGATTGTGCCGAACGCGGGCGAGCGTGGCGATGAGCTGTGTCTGTTCATCCGCCTCGATACCGTCGAGCGCCGCATCGAGCGTCTGCTGGCCAAAGGGCACGAGTTTTTCCACCAAACCTTCGCCTTTTCCGGTCAGATGGACACGCCAGGCGCGGCGGTCAGCGGGATCGGCCCTGCGCTCGGCGAGGCCCGCTTCCTGCAATCGATCAATCATCCGTGCAACAGTGATCGGCTCGACATCGAGCATTTCGGCAAGGTTGCCCTGATTGCTGCCCGGATGCAGCTTGAGCAGGCTAAGGACCTGCCACTGCGGCCGGGTCACGCCGATCCCGCGCGCGCGCTCATCGAAGCTGCGGCGCAGCAGCCGGGCGACTTGTCCAAGCAGGGTTCCGAGATTCTCTTCCACCCGGTGGGCATAATAGCTATGCTTACTATATTCAAGTCTATGATTGCTCGCAGCGGGAATAATCCCCCCTGTCAGGCTTCCATGAACAGCCGCGTGAGCTTCTGCCGGGCGATCCTCCACTGTTTGTCCTGCTTCTCATAGTGCTCATGATAGTGGCCGTAGCCGCTCATCGTGCGGCCATCGTCCCAGATCAGCCGGTCCTCCATCGCCCAAACTGCGTCCGCGCTGTTGCCGTTGATCGTGATTTCCGGGGAATGGACCTGGTGGCAGGTCCTGGTGGTCTCGATCGAACCGCGCACCGATGCGACAAATGCATCG
>JANLSP010000132.1:0-3338 GCA_031362485.1 Novosphingobium sp. | reverse complement strand
AGCTGTTCCGGGGCGAACTGACTGCTGCGGTTGATGCCAGAATTGCGCAGCACGCCGCAGAAAAGAGCAAATCCAGTACACACTAGTCATCATGCGCGCATCCGAAGAGGATGCCATTCGCTTAGGGCCACGTTGAAAATTTTACCCAGTCGTTGTTCTCACGGAAGAAGTTGGAATAGTGAAATTCGGACTGTTTTACGAGCTGCAACTCCCCCGGCCCTGGGAAGACGGGCTGGAGCTGAAGCTATACCAGGATTCGCTCGATCAGGTCGAGCTGGCCGACCGCCTTGGCTTCGACAATGTCTGGACGGTCGAGCATCATTTCCTCGAAGAATACTCCCATTGCTCCTCGCCCGAGATATTCCTTGCCGCCTGCTCGCAGCGGACCAAATCGATCCGGCTGGGCCATGGCATCATGCTGATGCCGTCCGGCTTCAATCAGCCGGGCCGCGCCGCCGAACGGATCGCGACGCTTGATCTGGTATCAAACGGACGGGTGGAATGGGGCACCGGCGAAGCGTCTTCGCTGGCAGAGCTCGGCGGCTTCGGAGTCGAGGTGGAGGAGAAGCGGGCCGCGTGGAACGAATCCGTCGAACAATGCGCCAATATGCTGGCGATGGATCCCTATCCCGGCTTCGAGGGCCGCTTCTTCTCGATGCCATGTCGCAATTTCGTGCCGAAGCCGGTGCAGCGACCGCACCCGCCGCTCTGGGTTGCCTGCTCCAATCGCGAGACGATCAAGATGGCCGCGCGTCTCGGCATCGGGGCGCTGACTTTCGCATTCGTCAATCCGGGCGAGGCCAAGCAATGGGTCGATGACTATTACCGCATTTTCAAAGAGGAATGCGTCCCGATCGGGCATTCGGTCAATCCGAATTTTTGCATGGTCTCCAGCTTTGGCCTGCATCACGATGTCGAGGTAGCGCGAGCGCGGTTCCGCGAAGGCTTCCGCTTCTTCCAGTTTGCGCTGGGCTGGCACTATGGCTTCGGCGAACATGTGCCCGGGCGAACCAGCCTGTGGGAGCTGTTTCAGACCGCCCTTCCGTTCATGCCCGAGCATGCTCCGGCCGAAGGGGGCATCACCGACCCCGCTGGTCTTCGCGAGCATCTGCGCAAATTTCATGATGCCGGGGTCGATCAGGTCGCTTTCGTCCAGCAGGCTGGTCGCACCCGCCATGAGCATATCATGGAGGCGGTCAATCTCTTTGCCTCGGATGTCATGCCCGAGTTCCAGGCCGGTGAAGCCGAGCGCGCCGCGCGCAAGGCCGAGGAACTTGCGCCTTATATTGAGACGGCAATGCAGCGACGGCAGGGCATGGCCCCACTTGCAGACGGGGATATCCCGCCCGTGATCGCGCTCGGTCGCCAGATCACCGAGCCGCCCAAGTCAGGTGGGCAGATTTCAGCTCGCATCGGCTGGCGCGATGCGCTGCGCATGGGACAGGAAGCAATGGTCCAGGCCAGTGATCTCGCCAGAGTGGCGAAACCAGCAAAATGATCCGGCAGGACGCACCGGCGAGGCTGCAGGCTCTGATGCTTGGCGTTTCGCAGTCGGCCTGTCGGCCAGGCGCGACTGACATGAACCTGCGCGACTAGCGTGCTGAGAACCCCTCATAGCCTTTTGCCGCCACATCGCGGCATTTCTCGATGTAGACATTTAGCCCGCCAAGATAGACGGAAAATGATCGCGGCTTGCCTGGGATATTGGCGCCGACATACCAGCTGTTGGTCCGGGGCAGCAGCGACGTGTTGCCGACCTCGGTCACATGGCTCGTCCATTCTTGCTGAGCCGCGGGCTGGGCCTCCAGGGTTTCCAGACCTTCCGCTTTCATCCAGGCCAGCGCATCCGCCACCCAGTCGATCGCCTCTTCGCCAACCGTCACCATATTGGCGAAAACCGAGGATCCTCCTGCCGCCGATATCAGGAACAGGTTGGGAAATCCGGCGGCGGCGAGCCCAAGGTAGGTCTCGGGGCCGTCGCGCCATGCTTGGGACATCCGCTCGCCCTTGCCGTTGACCGGATCGATTGCCAAAATCGCACCAGTCAGTGCATCGAAGCCGGTTGCCAGAACGATCATGTCGAGATCGTGGTGTTGGGCCGAGGTCTGGATGCCGGTCTCGGTAAAGCGCTCGATCGGCGTTTCGCGCAAATCAACCAGAGTGGCATTGGGCTGGTTGAATACTTCGAAATAGCCCGAGTCGAGACAAGGCCGCTTGGTGCCGATCGGATAGGTCTTTGGAACCAGCTTCTCGGCAGTTGCGGGATCCTTGACGCGTTCGCGGATCGATTCCCGGACATATTCGGCGACGACCTCATTGGCCTTCTCATCAAACAGGACATCGGTAAAGGCGCTGACGATCCCGAGAGTGCCCTTGGCAAAAATACTGTCGAGATATTCGCGCTGCTCTTCCTTGCTGCTTTCCGCTGCTGGCTTGCCGGTGGTTTCCATGGTCAGCCCTGCATAATTCGCACGCAGATCCCGGCGGTATTCGCGATAATTCTCTTTCACCCCGCTGATTTCATCGGGGGTCATTTCCCGGTTGCGGGCAGGCACGGAGTATGAGGGTGTCCGCTGAAAAACAGTGATGTGACCGGCCGTCTTGGCAATTACGGGAACCGACTGGACACCCGATGAACCAGTTCCAACCACCCCGACCCGCTTGCCTGCGAAACTTACCGGCTCATGCGGCCAGGATGACGTCCGGTAGAGTTCGCCCTTGAATTGATCCATTCCGGCAATGCCTGGATCGGCCGGGGCGGACAGCGGCCCGGTCGCCAGAAGCACAAAGCGCGCACTGTAACGCTTGCCAGTGTTGGTATCGACCGACCAGAGCCCGGTCTCGTCATTCCGCGTCAGGCCGGTGACGCGCGTATCGAACACGAAGCTGCGGCGCAGATCGAACCGGTCGGCGACATGCTGCATATAGGTCAGGATTTCGGCTTGCGGCGGATAGCGCTCGGACCAGGTCCATTCCTGCTCAAGCTCTTCGCAAAACGAATAGCTGTATTCCACCGACAGCGTGTCGCACCGCGCACCGGGATAGCGATTGTGATACCAGACGCCCCCGACATCCGAGCCGCGCTCGATGCCCAGAACGTCCCATCCGTCATTGCGCAAGCGATAGACGCCATAAAGACCGGCAAAACCGGCACCGACCACAATGACGTCGTGGTGTTCTGCAGAAGTCATTCGATCTCTCCCACTTCCAATCGCCATCTTACGTTTCAGGCACTCGCGATGTTGATTGAACATGTGTCAAATCACAAGGGGTTCCGTCAACGCGCCTCTGGTTCGCCCAGCTTTTGCAAGATTGGCGCGGCTGGATATCCGGCCTTA
>JANLSP010000106.1:0-2506 GCA_031362485.1 Novosphingobium sp. | reverse complement strand
ATGCTCAACAGCTATTCCGGCTGGGCGGCCGCCGCGATGGGCTTCACGTTGCACAACACCGCGATGATCATCACCGGCGCGCTGGTAGGCTCCTCGGGCGCGATCTTGAGCTACATCATGTGCAAGGCGATGAACCGCAGCTTCATCTCGGTGATTGCCGGGGGCTTTGGCGTGGAAAGCAGCGGCGGCGATGCCGCGCGGACTGATCGCCCGTGGAAGCGCGGCAGCGCGGAAGACGCCGCCTTCCTGCTCGGCGAGGCTGAGCAGGTCATAATCATCCCCGGCTACGGCATGGCAGTTGCCCAGGCGCAGCACGTGCTGCGCGAAATGGGCGATCAGCTGAAAGCGAAGGGCGTCCGCGTCAAATATGCGATCCACCCCGTCGCGGGCCGCATGCCGGGGCATATGAACGTGCTGCTGGCTGAAGCCAACGTGCCCTATGAAGACGTGTTCGAGCTGGAAGACATCAACTCCGAATTCGCCCAGACCGATGTCGCTTTCATCATCGGCGCCAACGACGTGGTCAATCCCGCCGCCAAGACCGACCCCGGCTCGCCGATCTATGGCATGCCGGTGTTCGATGTCGAAAAAGCCAAGACGATCATGTTCATCAAGCGTTCGATGGGCGGGGTGGGCTATGCCGGCGTCGACAATGACGTGTTCTACATGGACCAGACCATGATGTTGCTCGCTGATGCCAAAAAGATGGTTGAGGAAATCGTCAAGGCACTAGGACACTGATGCGCTGGAAAGTCATTCTGGCTCTGGCCATTGCATTGACCATTTCGGGATGCGTCTCCAAGCTCGCTTATGGCCGGGTCAAGACCGCGCTGACCGATGCCGGCTTGTCTGACGCCAATGCCGCCTGCATGGCCGACCGGATGACCGACAAGCTCACCATCCTGCAATTGCGCAAGTTGCAAGCCTTGCAGGGCGAAAAGCGCAGCCTGTCGGACTATGTGACCGCCGTGCGCCGGGTGGGCGATCCCGAGGTGCTTGCGGTGACTGCCACTTCTGCTGCGATCTGTTCTACGGGAATCGGGCGCTAGGGCTGGACGCGGCCTCCCGCCTTGGCTTATTCGGGCCTCGCAAGGGGATAACCCAACAAAGGATCTGACATTGCGCAAACTCGGCCTGATCGGCGGAATGAGCTGGTTTTCCACCCGCACATATTACGAGAACATAAACCGCCTTGTGAACGCGCGCTTCGATCACAACGCCAGCGCGCCGTTGCTCATAGAAAGCCTCGATTTTTCGGCAATGGCCCGCCTGTCGAGCGCCGAGGATTGGGCAATGGCAGCGGACACTCTCACCGATTCCGCCCGGCGGCTTGAAGCGGCCGGTGCCACGGCCCTGATCATCGGCGCCAATTCTATGCACAAGGTCTACGATTCAGTCGCCGCCAGTATCTCGGTGCCGGTCATCCACATTGCCGAATGTGTTGGCCAGCGCATGGCCGACAAGGGCGTGCGCAGGGCAGCACTGCTTGGCACCCGCAATGTCATGCTCGAGAGCTTCTACCGCCAGAAACTGATTGCCAAGGATATCGAGTTGCTGCCGCCTGAAATGGCCTTCGTCGATACACTCGACCGGATCATTTATGAGGAACTGATCAAGGGCAAAGTGACCCGGCAATCCGAACGTGAACTCAAGACGATCATTACCAATCTGGAGCAGGACGGGGCCGAGGCTGTGGTACTGGGCTGCACCGAGCTGGAAATGGTGGTTGACGTCGATTCCAATGTGCTGCCGATCTATGATTCCACCCGCATCCATGCCGAAGCGGCAGTGGACTGGATTCTGGGGTGAAGAATCCTCCCCCATCGGGGGAGGGGGACCGCCAGCATAGCTGGTGGTGGAGGGGGCGCGCCCAGGCCGGAGTCGAGCATGAGGTGCTGCGCGATGCTGGGAAAGTTGCTGATTCGCTTGCCAGTTTGTGTGGGCAAAGCCCCCCTCCGTCAGCCGCTTCGCAGCTGCCACCTCCCCCGGTGGGGAAGGATTTGGCATGATCTGCGCACCCTTCGCCTCCAACCCCGACCAATCCCGCGGCCGCGAATTTCCGCTGGAGGATGCCATTGCCAGGGGGCCGCGCAGTACCTTTCAGCGCGATCGCGACCGGATCATCCATTCGGTCGCTTTCCGCCGGTTGCGCCACAAGACGCAGGTCTTCGTCGCACCCGATGGCGATCACTACCGGGTGCGGCTGACCCACAGCCTCGAAGTGGCGCAGATCGCCCGGGTCATCGCCCGCGCGCTGGGGCTTGACGAGGACCTGACCGAAGCGCTCGCGCTGGCCCACGATCTTGGCCACCCGCCGTTCGGCCATGCCGGCGAGGAAGCGCTGAACAGTGCGCTGCATGCCCATGGCGGCTTTGACCACAATGCCCATTGCCTGCGCGTGCTGATGCGGCATGGCCGAAGGGCGGATGGCCAAGATCGTGCGCCAGGGCCAGCGCCTCGGTCAGGTCTTCGTCCAGCCCCAGCGCGCGGGCAATGACGCGGGCAA
>JANLSP010000096.1:0-3021 GCA_031362485.1 Novosphingobium sp. | reverse complement strand
TAAAACTAAAAAAGCCATGAAAAATCATAGGCCGCAAAAAAAAGAAACGCTCACCAACATAGGAGAAAAACAAAAATTGCCCGGTAACGGATTTCCAATAAAGCAATTGAGGAAGAACAACCAATAGACATAATGCTTTGATGGTGATCAAATCTAAAGGTTTAGATAAAAACAATTTGATGTTTTGAACTACATCCTTTAAAGATTGAACTCCATACAAAAGTGGAAACAAAGCAAAGACAATATTGATGGGCCTGATTAAAACCTTCGACGATGCCTACTGGTCAAAATCATACACTTGCTACCCGGCATGGCAATATCGCCTCTCGACAACATTGCAGTCGTTCGCTGACGATTTGCTCGATCCTTAAAGCGGACGTTCAAGGCGGTGGGCGTTTCGGCAGCTACGAGCACTCATTGCGGACGTAAGAGGCGGCGGCGGTGATGCCCGAAAGCTGACGGTCCGCTCTTTTAAAATCAGAACGAATTGAGACACCAAGGCGTCTGGAAAGCTAGGGGCTATTCATGACACCTCCGTTCGCATTGGGCTGACAGCACCTCCTCGGGGATTGCGCATATTGTGGCGCGCATGGCTCTTGCTCGCTACGCAGTCGAGGATATGTTCGCCCACAATTGACTATGCGACGCCGGGTTCGCAAGGAGAGGACTGCCATGACATCGGTTCTGCTGGGCGATATTCCGGAGCGCAATGCGGGGCGATACGGGCCAGATCGCTGGGCTGTGCGCCATGGCGAGCACGTGCTCAGCTGGGGTGGGCTGGCTGAAAATGCGCGCCGGCGCGCGCATGCCCTGGCCGCGCAGGGGATCGGTGAGGGCGACCGCGTCGTCTTGTCGCTGCCTAACGGCAATGCCTTTTTCGAGCTGACATTCGCGATCTGGAAACTGGGCGCGACCCCTACTGTCGTTTCGCCTCGACTGCCGCTCTACGAACTGAAAGGGATCGTCGAGCTTGCCGAACCAAAGGCCATTATAGCCGATGACACCGCCCTGTATGAAGCGCTGTCGGCTTGGCCTGTCACGTTTGGCTCCGATCATCCTGACAGCGCGCCATTCGCCAGCCGTGAGGCCGCGTGCTGGAAGGTGATGACCTCGGGCGGATCGACCGGCAGGCCTAAGCTGATCGTCGATCACCACGCGGCGAACATGGACGAGGCCAATCCCGGCATGGGCATTCCCGAAGGCGGTGTGATGCTTAATCCGGCGCCGCTCTATCACAACTTTCCCTTCACCATGACGATAATGAACATGCTCCAGGGCAACTCGGTTGCCGGCATGATCAAGTTCGATGCCACCGAATGTCTCCGGCTGATTGAGCGCTGCGGCGTGCAGTGGCTGTTGATCGTGCCGACTATGATGAACCGGATTTCCCGGCTGCCCGAAGAGGTGCGTGCGTCTTTCGATGTGTCGTCGCTGGAAACTGTGTGGCACACCTCCGCGCCGATCGCGCCTTGGCTAAAGCTCGATTGGATCGAATGGCTGGGGCCGGAGAAAATCTGGGAGATGTATGGCGGGACCGAGGGGGTGGCCGCGACTGTGCTGAATGGCAAGGAATGGCTGGAACATCGCGGCTCGGTGGGCCGGGCGATGAGGGGCGAAGTCGTGGTGCGCGCAGAGGACGGCAGGCAGCTGCCCATCGGCGAAGTCGGCGAGATTTTCATGCGCGGGAGCGGCGGGGAGGAAGCGCAGGAGAACTATCACTACGTTGGCGCGGAATCGCGGCGTCAGGCGGACGGGTTTGATTCTCTGGGCGATTTCGGATGGATGGACAAAGACGGATATCTCTACATCGCAGATCGCCGAACCGACCTGATCCTGTCAGGCGGCCGCAACATCTATCCCGCTGAAATCGAAGCCGTGCTGACAGAGCATCCCGCAGTTGTCGAAGCCATCGCGATTGGATTGCCCGATCCTGATCTGGGGGCCTGTCCTCACGCGCTGGTCCGCCTGGAAATTGGCCGGACAATCACTGACGCCGAATTGCTCGACTTTGCGCGCGAGCGCCTGATTGCCTACAAGTTGCCACGGACTATCGAATTTACCGAGACCCCGCTGCGCGATGAAGCGGGCAAGACACGGCGCAGCCGGCTGCGCGAAGAGCAGCTGGCGGCGCGGCATTCCGAAGAAGAGGAGCCTGGGACGAGCAGGTGATTAATGCAACCGGGGCAACGGCCGAGCCCGGCTTCATCGGCCCGCACACCCATTTCGATGCAACAATCTATTGGGACCTGTTTTGCGATCCTATGCCGCACCATATTTTCTGACGATGGACAGTACGCCTGCCATGGCGGCACGATTCTTTTGCGAGGGGGAGAGCGAGAATGTCTAAGCGCGTACACGATTGTCTCATCAACGTCCATTTCGGCGATGATGCGCAGGCCGAATGGATGCAGCGCGTTCGCAAAGAATATTTCAAACAAGGTGAGGGTATTTTCGACAAGTGGGATATCGAAAAGGTTATTGACGAGATGGATGCGCAGGGCGTGGAGAAGTGCATCGTCATGGGCCAGATCGGCAAGCCGGGCGGCTCACCTTTCAAATTCGTTCAGCAGCGCCCAGATCGCTTTGCGATGAGTCTTGGCGGCGGCAACCTGCTGCAGCCGATGAAGAACATCCGCGAAATCGAGGCGATCATCAAAAACAACCCGGTCGCTTACCTCCTCGTCGGACCGTCATTCTGGGCCGACGGCACTTATGCGCCGGACCATTCGGTCTATTATCCACTCTATACCAAGTGCGTGGAGTGGGACATTCCGCTGTGTCTCAACACCGGTCTTCCGGGGCCGCCGATTCCGGGCGAAGTGCAAAACCCGATTCATCTCGACCGGGTGTGCCACCACTTCCCCGATCTCAAACTGTGCATGGCGCACGGTGCCGATCCTTGGTGGGACATCGCCATCCGCCTGATGGTCAAATATCCCAACCTGCACATGATGACGTCCGCCTGGGCACCCAAGTACCTGCCGGACTCGTTGCTGCATTACATGCGCACGCGTGGGAAAA
>JANLSP010000068.1:0-2642 GCA_031362485.1 Novosphingobium sp. | reverse complement strand
GGTCCAGCACGAAGCCCTGGTGGCAGAGCCCGAGCGCGAAATCGGTGCGCTGCTCGCCCATTGCCGCCTGCCGTTCGAGCCAGCCTGCCTCGCGCCGCATGAAAATTCCCGTGCCGTTCGCACCGCCAGTTCCGAACAGGTCCGCCGGCCAATCAACGCCGATGCGCTCTATCACTGGCGGAATTTCGAGCGATGGATGGATCCTTTCGTCGCAGCGATCGGCAATCTGGAAATCTAATTGCAAGGGCTTGCAATCGGCGATTTGCAAGCCTATGCATGCGAAGTCACCAGATAGTCACAGGGGTTCACCATGTCCTCCGCTTCCCGCAGTTTCGCCAGGCCGCTGGCCGCCATTCTCCTGTCGACATCAACACTGGTTGCGCCGGGAATGGCGCTGGCGCAGGACGTTGCCGCTGCCGACGACGCATGGTCTCAGGACATCGTGGTGACCGCACAGAAGCGCGCGGAAAGCCTGCAGAGCGTGCCGATAAGCATCCAGGCGCTGGGCACCGAAAAGCTCGATCAGTTGCAGGTGCGCGGCTTTGCCGATTACATGCAGTTCCTCCCCAGCGCGAACTTCACCGCCGGTTCGGTCGGCGCGCCGGGCAACACCTCGGTGGTGTTCCGCGGGGTGGCAACCGATGGCGGACTGGTGCTCTCGGGCACGCTGCCAACCGTCGGCACCTATATCGATGAACAGCCAATAACCTCGATCCAGGGAACGGTTGACCTGCAGGTTTACGATGTCGCCCGCATCGAGGCGCTAGCCGGGCCGCAGGGCACGCTGTTTGGCGCTTCCAGCCTTGCCGGCACGATCCGTATCGTCACCAACAAGCCGGATACCTCGAAATTCAGCGCGTCGTATGACTTTGAGGTCAGCCATGTCTTCGGCAATGGCTGGGGCGGCCAGGCCAAGGCCTATGCCAATGTGCCGATCGCGCAGGACAAGGCGGCCCTGCGCGTCGCCGGGTGGTATAACCGCACACCCGGATACATCGATAACGTCCAGCGAAGCCGACGCTTCCCCAGCTCGGGGATCGTCCAGAACAATGCCGCACTGGTCCAGGACAATTTCAACACCAGCGACGTTTATGGACTGCGCGCGCAGCTCGGCATCGATCTAGACGACAACTGGACCGTGACGCCCTCGGTCACGTTCCAGGAGACCAAGTGGAACGGCAATTTCCGCTCCAACGACACCAAGGTGGGCGAGCTCAAGGTTTCCTCGTTCTATCCCGAATTCGGCAAGGACAGCTTCGTTCAGGCAGGCGCAACGATCACGGGGCAGATTTCTGACTTCGAGGTAACCTATGCAGGCTACTACATGAGCCGCACCCGCACCGATCAGAACGACTATTCCGACTATGGTTATTTCTATGATCTGGTCGCCGGGTCGGGCACCGGGGTGGTCAACAATGCCGGGCAGATGATCGATCCATCGCAGGTGGTGCGCAATCGCAGCAAGCTGGAAAAGGTCAGCCAGGAACTGCGCATCGCCTCGCCTTCGGACAAATCGGTCCGAGGCATTGTCGGGCTGTTCTACCAGTATCAGTTCCAGAACGAGACCAACGAATACATCACCCCGGGTTTTGCCGACCGGCTTTCTGTTCCCGGCCGCCCGGGTACCGTCTGGCTGACGCTGCAGGACCGCAAGGACCGCGACTATGCCATTTTCGGCCAGCTCGATGCCGATCTGACCGACAAGCTGACCGTCACGGGCGGCATCCGCGGCTACAAGTTCGACAACGACCTCGTCGGCTTCTTCGGGGTCAACACCACCTACTTCGGCACCGGCGTTCGCCAGTGCCTTGGCCGCGCGGCAGGCGGCGGACCCTTCGGCGTCGGTGTGGCGGTTGTGCTGGGCAGCCCGTGCACCAACCTTGGCATACTCAATCCCGACGGCTCGATCTCGCCCAAGCGAGCAAAGGGAAGCGGCGTCACCTGGCGGGCCAATGCCACATACAAGGTAACGCCCGACAACCTGGTGTGGTTTACCGCCTCCACCGGCTTCCGCCCCGGCGGCATCAACCGTGCGGGCACGGCCCAGCCATTCGATGCGGACAGCCTGACTAACTATGAAATCGGCACCAAGAACACCTTCATGGACCGGCAGGTGACGCTCAATATTGTCGCGTTCCTCCAGGACTGGAAAGACGTGCAGGTCAGCTACCAGCCGCCGGGCGGCTCGGGCGTGTCGCTGGTCGGCAATGTCGGCAGCGCGCGCACCAAGGGCATCGAATTCGATCTCGGCTACCGTTCGCGCGGTGGGTTCTCAATCAACGCCTCGGGCACTTATGTTGACGCCGCCCTGCGTGCGCCTTTCGCGCCGTTCGGCACGGTGACTGCGCCGATTGGCCAGAAGCTGCCGCTCACGCCGCGCTTCAAGGGCAACGTGGTAACGCGCTACGAATGGGCGATGGGCAGCGGGACAGCGCACGTCCAGGCAGCGGGCGTCTATGTCGGTGAGCGCAATCCGGTGATTACCCAGGCCGATGTGGTCAAGACTGGAGTGCTGCCCAGCTACTTCATGCTCGATCTTGCAGCCGGCTTCACCCGCGGCACGATGAAGTTTGAACTGTTCCTGCGCAACGTGACCGACGAGCGCGCGCAGTTTGCCCGTTCGGCGCGCTGCAACATCAATT
>JANLSP010000060.1:0-2376 GCA_031362485.1 Novosphingobium sp. | reverse complement strand
GCGAAACTCAGCGATCTCACGTTCATCGACGAAACGCTCGGCGCGCGCGCCATCGCCGCGTTCAACGCGCGCCACATGGAAGAATACAACCACATCCGCGAGCACGAAGTCCCCGAAGTCACTGGCGTGCGCCTCGCCAGCCACGTCGTCACTCCTTCGCCCGCCGCCGGCGCCGGCTTCACCGCGCCCACGAGCGCCGCGAAACCCGCCAAGACCCGCCGCGCCAACCTCGGCAAGGGCTTCGGCGATGTCCCGGTATATCTCGGCCAGGGCCTTGCGCCCGGCAGCGAAGTGGCAAGCCCGGCGATCATCGAAGAGAGCTTCACCACCATCGTCGTCTATCCCGGCTGGACCGCGCGGGTGGACGATGCGGGGGATTATGAGCTGGTGAGGGGCTAAAGTTCCTCCTCCACGCTTTCGCAACCCATGTTCCAGCAGTGCGCCTGATCAAACCACTTCGCCTCATCTTCCTTGATTTCCGCCATGTTTTCTGCGCCGAATCGGCTCATCTCTGCCTGCGCGGCCTCATCGCGCAGGACGAATTCCGAGATGGCATCACAGCCGGTATCCTCATCCACCGCCGTCTCGCCGCCGCTCGCAAAATTGTGCCCTGTGGTCAGATAGTTGCGGCGATAGGACAGCCACAGGTGGCCAAACAGGCGCACCGCGATGCGGCTGTGGCTTTCCTCGTAGCCGCGGCGAAATTCTTCGCGGCTGAGCCCCGGTTTGCGGCGAACCATGATGATATGGCGGATGGGCACCTTTTTCCTCTCCCTCGCTAACTTGCCATTCAGCCCTCGCACCCTACATTGGCCGCTGAAAGGATGGCTATTCCATCATGAACGACGATCAGCAGCCCAATGGCAATCCCTGGATGCGCAGCTTGCTCATCTGGAGCGGCATTTTTCTCGCGCTGCTGCTCGCGGTGTCAATGTTCGGCGCCAAGAGCGAAACCGCTGGCTCTGCGATTGCCTATTCGGACTTCCGTACCAAGGTTGCCGAAGGCAGTGTTGCCGAAGTGCAGGTTAGCGAAGAGCGGATTGCCGGGCGGTTCAAGAACGGCGAGACGTTCACCACTATTCCGATCCCGAATGACACCGGCCTGCCGGTGCTGCTCGCTGATAACCGGGTAAAATATGCCGGCCGCGCGGCCGAAGAACCCAACCTGCTGCTCTACATCCTCGTCCAGGCGCTGCCGTTCATGCTCATCCTGGGGGTCGCGTTTTTCGCACTGCGCCAGATGCAGAAGGGCGGCGGCTCAGGCGCGATGGGCTTCGGCAAATCGAAAGCCAAGATGCTCACCGAGCGACAGGGCCGAGTCACGTTCAACGATGTCGCCGGCATTGACGAAGCGCGCGAGGAGCTCGAGGAAATCGTTGAATTCCTGCGCGATCCGCAGCGCTTCTCCAAGCTCGGCGGCCAGATTCCCAAGGGCGCGCTGCTGGTTGGCTCCCCCGGTACCGGCAAGACCTTGCTAGCGCGCGCAATCGCCGGCGAGGCGGGCGTGCCGTTCTTCACCATTTCGGGCTCCGATTTCGTCGAGATGTTCGTCGGCGTCGGCGCCAGCCGCGTGCGCGACATGTTCGAACAGGCGAAGAAGAATGCGCCCTGCATTGTCTTTATCGATGAAATCGACGCGGTCGGCCGCCACCGTGGCCACGGCCTCGGCAATTCGAACGACGAGCGCGAGCAGACGCTGAACCAGCTGCTGGTCGAGATGGACGGCTTCGAGGCCAACGAGGGCATCATTATCATCGCCGCGACCAACAGGCCTGATGTGCTCGATCCCGCGCTTCTGCGCCCGGGCCGCTTCGACCGTCAGGTCGTCGTGCCGATCCCCGATATCGAGGGCCGCGAGAAGATCCTCGCCGTCCACATGAAGAAAGTTCCACTCGCCCCCGATGTCAATCCGCGCACTATTGCGCGCGGCACCCCGGGCTTCACCGGCGCGGACCTGGCCAATCTGGTCAATGAGGCGGCGCTGCTGGCGGCGCGGCGCAACAAGCGCCTGGTTGCCAATCAGGAATTTGAGGACGCCAAGGACAAAGTCATGATGGGCGCCGAGCGGCGCTCCATGGAATGACCGAAGACGAAAAGAAAATGACCGCCTACCATGAAGCCGGCCACGCCCTGGTCTCTGTCAACGAGCCTGCGTCCGATCCGATCCACAAGGCGACGATCATCCCGCGCGGCCGTGCGCTGGGTATGGTCATGCGCCTGCCGGAGCGGGACAACTACAGCTACCACCGCGACAAGATGTTCGCAAACCTGTCGGTCAGCATGGGCGGCCGAGTCGCGGAGGAAGTCATCTTCGGCCACGACAAGGTGTCGAGCGGCGCGTCGAGCGACATCAGCTATGCCACCGATCTGGCCAAG
>JANLSP010000026.1:0-3039 GCA_031362485.1 Novosphingobium sp. | reverse complement strand
TGCGCATGGTTCCGCACGGTCACAGCGGAGTGGAACTGACCTGCGTGCTGAAAGGCAGCTTCAGCCATGACGGGCAGCGCTATGCGGTAGGAGATTTCGACTGCGGCGACGGTGAGGGCGACCATGCCATTGCTATCGGTGATGAGAGCGAATGCCTCTGCCTGGTCGCGCTGACCGGCGAATTGCAATTGCGCGGACTTGCCGGTCGCCTGTTCCAACCCTTTATCGCGATCTAGGCCTGAGTTGCTGCGCCTGTCCGCTGGACGCGCACATGCGCAGGATCCGGGGCAAGGTCTGGGATGATTATGCGGCTAGCACCTCCGCCTTCTTCCTCTTGCCGCCGCGCGGTTAGCTTCCGGCGATGCGCTGGGTAATCCACCATGCGCCAGTGGCAGTGACTGCACCGAGAAACGAACCCCAAGCAATGTCGGCAAGAGTCAGCACGGTCGACCAGTTGCGCAATGTTGCCTGATTGGTGAGATCATAGGTCGCATAAGTGAAAAAGCCGAATAGCCCGCCATAGATCAGAGCAGTCGTCAGGCCCCCGCCTTTCAGCGCCGGATTGATTGCGAAAACAATCAGTCCGATCGGATAGAGCAGATAGAACACAACGGCCGGTACGAGATTGAACCTGGCAAGCATGATATCACCGAGAATCGGCTTGTAGAGCCGGGGGGCCATGGTCCCGAGCCAAAGCGCATCGACGATGACGAAAATCACCAGTGCGGCGCCATAGGCCAATGCATAGATCATGGCTCAGTCCCTTCTCGAGCGGCAATCATTCGCGAATTTGCGTGCCGGCCTTGACCAAACGAAGGGGCTGAGACCTTGGATCACTCCAGCGTCATAGCCCGGTGGAGCGCGGCAATCGCTGCCGCTTCATCACCATTCCAAATCGCGCCGGACACGGCAAGGAAATCCGCTCCGGCACGCACCAGATCCGCCCCGTTATCCGGTGCGATCCCCCCGATCGCGACGCAAGGAATCTCGAACAGGTCTTGCCACCAGGTCAGTATCTCCGGCTCGGCGCGATGTTCCACCGCCTTGGTTGTCGTCGGAAAGAATGCGCCGAATGCCACGTAGTCGGCTCCCGCTTCGCCCGCTTCCATCGCCAGATGCCGGCTAGCGTGGCAAGTCACGCCAATCTGCGCTTCGCGGCCAAGCCGATCGCGGGCATCGCGGACAAGCCCATCTGACTGACCAAGGTGAACACCGTCCGCGCCGAGCCGCTTTGCCAGCGAGATTGAATCGTTGACGATGAATGCGACTTCCCGGTCGCCGCAAATGCGCTGCAGCGGCTCGGCAAGACGCGCGCGCGCGTGTTCATCCAGTCCCTTCACGCGGAACTGGAATGCGGCCACAGGCGCCGAATCAAGCGCACGGGCAAGCCGTTCGGGAAACTCGCCCGCCACTTCGAGCGGGGAAACGAGATAGATCTGGCATTGGGTCATCTCAGCTGCCCATATCGCCTGTCGGGCCGTTCCGGAACCATTCATCGCATTGCGCCAAAATAGTTCCATGCGAAATGCCCTCCTCCTTCCCTTCGCCCTGTCAGCCCTGTTCGCCGGAACTGCCGCCTCCGCCCGCGAACCGGGTGTGACGACAGCCCGGCTCGGACAGACTTTTTCAGTCGATGGAGCCAGGGTGACCCCGCTTCGTGTGCTGGAGGACAGCCGCTGCCCGATGGAAGCGCGGTGCGTGTGGGCAGGTCAGGTTCGGCTGCTGGTGCGCATCGGAACTGGGCGAAATCGATCCGTGCGCGAAATCACATCAAGCAAGCCGATCAACCTGGCCTACGGCGCGCTGGAGCTGGTGTCGGTCATGCCGCCGCGATCCACGCAGCGCAGCATCCGCGCTCGCGATTATCGCTTCGCGTTCCGATTTGTTGGCAGCTAGCCGGACAATCGCGTCAGGCGAGTACTGAGCGCTGGCGTGCGGCTACGGCAGCGACGAGGCGGCTTCCAGAATTTTCTGCACGGCTCCACACGGCATCGCGCGCATCAGCGCCGGTTTCGGCCGACGCCAGTGAGGACCACGAGGCAACCCGCATGCGGTCACTGGGGTGTGACTGGCCGAAACGCCAGGCAAGGTCCCGCGCCTCATCACTGCCCAGACCAACCGCAATGCGCATGAAGGCCTCGCTGGAGCCGTTGCTGATAATCCGGCCAAGCGTCTTGTGCTCAAGATCGAAGCTGTATTGATCGAGCCAGCCCTGCGCGCCGCTGGTGTGCATGATGTTTAGCGATACCGACAGCGACTCGCCGGGCGCCTGATCGTGGACATCAAGGTGGGCCCGGTAGAGCTGAATCTTGCCCGGTCCCAGTTGTGAGCGTTCGACGAAGCGCAAATCGACTGGCTCTCCCCGCCATCCGACCACGTCTTCATATTCGAACTCGTAATAATTGCTCCAGTAGCCCGGCCCGAAATAGCCCAGAGTCAGGAAGTTGAAATTGTGATCATGCGGCAGCGAATAGACAAAGGCCGCGCCGCCGCTCGCGCGCAATGCGTGTTCGTCTTCCGAAGGCCAGATATTGGCCCTGATGAAAAAATCGCCCTCGCCTGGCGGTTGCAGCATGATGACTTGCGGTCCGTAGGAATTCTCCCCGTCGTCCTCCCGGTGGCCAAGCGCCAATTCGCGGATCAGCAAGTCGCCAAGAAAGCTGCGGTCATTGCCGAGGCGTCGTAACTGCAGCGCGGCATGATGCAGGCTGACTTCATCATCGGGCGCAAAGCCTTGCATTAACAATGCTTCGCAGCATTCTTCAAGACTGGAAACAGTCTCATCCTCGATTGTTAATACTCGGGGCATCGAGTCAGCTCCTGCAATTGGGTCACGTTTTTCAACTCAGGATGGGCTTCGACGAGCTGCGCACACAAAGCCCCGGCAGGACCTGCCAACGGGTCATCGGCTGATGCCGCTATGGCGCTTAATGCTGCAAAGCCGATCCCGGAATCCAGCGCGAGACACTCGCGCAGAGCCTGCCATCGCAGCGGGGAACTGGCGTCGCCCCGGGCGAGATCGGCCATGAGCGGGGCGGC
>JANLSP010000018.1:0-3191 GCA_031362485.1 Novosphingobium sp. | reverse complement strand
TAATCACATTTCGCTGCGAGTGCCGGGCGAGGACGGCGCGTTCCTGATCAACCCATTCGGCCTGCTCTATTCCGAGGTTTGTGCCTCCAATCTGGTCAAGATCGATATCGATGGCAAGGTGCTGGGTGCCAGTTCCTATCCGGTCAACGTCGCGGGCTTTGTTCAGCACAGCTATTTTCATCGCCATCTCGGCTGGGCGCATGCAATCTGCCATGTCCACACGACCGCGACGATGGCGGTGGCGAGCGTGGAAGGCGGGCTTCAGCCGACCAATTTCTATGCAGCAGCCTTCGCCGGCCAGATGGGCTATCATGACTTCGAGGGGATCACCGTGCGCCCCGAAGAGGGCGACCGGCTGCTGGCCGATCTCGGCGATAGCCGAGTGCTCATGCTGAGAAACCATGGCCCGGTGATCATGGGCGAGACGATCGGTGAAATGCTTCACACTCAATGGGCGCTGCAGCGCGCCTGCGAGATTCAACTGGCAGCCCATTCACTGGGCACGCCGATTCTGGTTCCGGCCGAAGTGATAGCAGTCCACCAACGCGATATTGGCAAGGGCATGCCGGCTGGAGCAATCGGCGCGGTGGGCTTCGAGGCGTGGAAGCGACAGGTCGACAAGCTTGATCGCAGCTGGCGGGATTAGGGCCCGTAATGCCCAGCCTCACAGTAAACGAGCGACCGCTCGAATTTCGCATGGACCCACAGACGCCCCTGCTGTGGGCACTGCGCGATGCGGCCAATCTGACTGGCACAAAGTATGGCTGCGGTGTCGGCGATTGCGGCGCCTGCATGGTGCTGATCGATGGCGAGGCAATGCGTTCGTGCATGATTTCGCTGGCCGAGGCCGAAGGTCGCACCGTCATCACCATCGAGGGGCTCTCGCGTGACCGCTCGCATCCGGTGCAGCAAGCGCTTGTCGCCGAACAGGCAATCCAGTGCGGCTTTTGCACACCCGGCATTGCGATCAGCGCCGCTGCGCTGCTTTCCCGCAATGCAGACCCTGGCGAGGCGGAAATCAAGGCGGCGATCCCCAATCTGTGTCGCTGTGGGGTCTATCCACGACTTGTGCGCGCGATCCAGCGCGCGGGCCGAGCGATGCGCGATCTTGAGATCATCGACGGAGCGCCGTCGCCAGGTATTTCCCAGCAGCAGGCAGCTCGCGCCGTTCCCGCGATCGACCGTTAGAATTTCACCCGCGCCGTAAGCCGTGCATTGATCGGCGCGCCCGGCGTGATGTTATTGTTGTTGTGGGCATCGGAAAAATAGTCTGCATCGAACAGGTTCTCGACGTTCAACTGCAGATCGAAGCGCTCGCTCGGCCGCCAGAACAGCGCGGCATCGAAGCGGGTGAAGCCGGGCAGGCGGGTTGTTGTTGGCGAGGTTCGGATCGCGGCGAACTGGCTCGACTGGTGGACCATGCCAAGCCCGATCCCGAAACTGCGGCTGATATCGTAGCGGTTCCACAGCGCGGCCTGGTGTTCGGGCAATTGCGCCAGCCGCACGGCATCATTGCCGCGCAATTTCCCCTCCTGCCAGCCATAGCCCGCGCTGATCTGCCAGTTCGGCGCAATGCGCCCTGTCAGCTCGATCTCGATCCCCCGGGTGCGCGTTTCGCCGATATTGATCGTGTTGAGCACATTGGCCGGATCGGGGGTGGTGGCATTGGTGCGATCGAGCTGGAAAGCCGCAAGCGTCGCGCTGAGATCTCCCGACAGGTCCCACTTCAAACCGACTTCGTAGTTGGTGAATTTCTCTGGCTCGAGATTTTCCTGGACGGCGGTTAGCGAAACGAACTGGTCACCCGAGCGCGGCAGGAAGGTCCGGCTGTAGCTGGCATAGACCGAGATATTTTCCTGCGGCTTGTAGATCAGGCCGATGCGCGGCGAAACCTTCTCGTCTGTGCGCGCGAAAGGCCGCGGAGTGGCGGGGATGAAATCGGTGCCGGCGATGCGAAAGCGGTCGTAGCGAATGCCGACCACGACGTCTAAGTGCGCGCCAAGGCTGATCTGGTCCTGCGCATAGGCCGAGAAGAACCGCACGTCGGACTTCGTGTTGCGGGTTGGCGCAGTAAAGCTCACTTGCGGAAAGACCGGCGCGCTCAGGCTGAACACATTGCCCGGCGTGAAGACCCTGCCAAGCCGCTGGTTGGCGGTTTTCTGGCTGCCATATTCCAACCCGAGCAGGATCTTGTGATCGATGCCGCCGGTCACGACATCCCAGATCAGATTGGCCTGGGCGATAAAGTTCTTCCGTCTGGTCGGATCGGAATAGCCATCGAGCACTACTGTGCCGGTAGGGCTGGAAGCCGCGCCGTTGGCGAAGGCGTTGACGTAGATCTTGTCGTAATCGCCATAGAGCGCAGTGGCGGTGAGTTTCAGGTCACTGGCGAGTTCGCCATCGATCCGGGCCTTGACGATATGCGCATCGAGCCGGGTGCGATTGATGCCCGGAACGCCGAAAAACTGGCTGTCGTAGCCGCGCAGCGGTTCATTCGGCTGCCCTGCCGTGGTTGCAATCGAGGGCACGCCGCGATCAGCGACCCGGTCGTCATGGACATATTCATAGGACAGGCCCAGCGACCAGCCCTCGCCCAGTTTGGTGGCGAAATAGGGGTTCACCGCGAAGCGCTCGCCGTCATAGTAGTCACGGTGGTTGCCGAATTGCTCGTAAGTGCCGTTGATGCGCAGCGCCGTTTCACTGCCCAGGCTCAGATTGACGTCGGCTGCCAGGTCCCATGCGCCGAAAGTGTTGAGCGCGGCGCTGGCAGACGCCTTGAAGCCATCGGCATTCGGGGTCTTTTGCACCCGGTTGATGATCCCACCGCCGCCGCCGCGCCCGAAGATCAGCGCATAAGGGCCCTTGAGCACCTCAACCCGCTCGATGTTGTAGAGGCCGCGATAGTATTGCACGTCATCACGCACGCCATCGAGGAAGAAATCCGCCGAGGTGTTTTGCCCGCGCAGGGTGATCTGGTCGCGGTTGCCCTCGCCCTGCCCGACCGTGGTGAGGGGACGTAGCGCAACACGTCGGCCAGGCTGCGGCTCGCCTGATCATCGAGACGGGCGCGGGTGACCACCTGGATGCTTTGCGGCACGTCGAGCAGCGGCGTGTCGGTCTTGGTCGCGGTCACCGACTGGTCGGCGTTGTAGCCTTCGGCATTGCCGATGACGATAATGGCAGGGGCATCG
>JANLSP010000703.1:0-11612 GCA_031362485.1 Novosphingobium sp. | reverse complement strand
CGACATCGCCGACCACTGCGCCAATCAACGGCATGATCACATCGTCAGTCAGCGAGCTGACAATCGTGCCGAAAGCCGCGCCGATGATCACACCGACAGCCAGATCGAGCACATTACCGCGCGCGATGAATGTTTTGAATTCCTGTAACATTGCGAACCCCTTCCTTTGTTTTTGGGCCTTGCCCGAGCCCTGATTGCCATTGCCGGCGGGCGAACTCAACCCGGCCTCGCCGAGCAATTGCCGGTTACGCTTGAACGCGGGTCACCAGTCGCTACAATCGCTTGTGCGCGGGCGATTGCCGCCTGCCGCCAAGGAGACCACTAGATGTCTGCAATCCGTGCCACTTCGTCCCGCAATCGTGCCGGACGTATTGCTTTTGCTGCGGTCGCCGCCGCCAGCCTTTCGGCCTGCGGCATCAATTCGGTGCCGACGGCAGAGGAAAACGCCAAAGCCAAGTGGGCCGATGTGCAGGCCGCTTTCCAGGAACGGGCCAATCTCGTGCCCAACCTCGCCTCGGTCGCCAAAGGCGCAGCGGAGCAGGAAAAAGCGATCCTCACCGGCGTGGTGGAAGCGCGCGCCAAGGCGACCTCGATCCAGCTCACCCCAGGCGATCTCAGCGATCCAGCCAAGATGGCGCAGTTCCAGGCGGCGCAGAACCAGCTTTCGGGCTCGCTTGCAGGCTTCGGTCGCCTGCTGGCAAACGTCGAGGCCTATCCCCAGCTCAAGAGCATCACCAATTACCAGATGCTGCAAAGCCAGCTGGAGGGCCAGGAAAACCGCATCCGCGTGTCCATCCGCGACTACAACGAGGCGGTGCGCGACTATAACACCCGCGTGCGCACTTTCCCTGAAATGTTCGGGGCGATGATCCGCGGCGCCAAGGCCTATGTGCCCTATCAGGCCGCAACTCCCGGGGCGGAAGTCGCCCCCAGCCTTGACGGCAAGATCTGAGCGAGGGGAACCAGACCATGCTCGGCCGCGCCGGGCTTCAACGCCAGATCGACATTGCGATCCTGACACTGCTGGCGGCGGTGGGCATGCTGCTCGCCGCCGCCCCAGCGCGTGCGCAGACTTTTCCGGCACTCTCTGGCCGCGTTGTCGATGCCGCAAACATCATCCCCGACGATGTCGAAGCGCGGCTGGTGCAGAAACTCACCACACTGGAAACGCAGTCACAACGCCAGGTGGTCATCGCCACGCTGCCGAGCCTCGAAGGTTACGAAATCTCCGACTATGGCTACCGGCTGGGCCGCAGCTGGGGCATCGGCTCGAAGGAGAAAAACGACGGCGCGCTTCTGATTGTCGCGCCGACCGAGCGCAAGGTTCGCATTGAGGTCGGCTATGGCCTTGAGGGCATTGTTACTGACGGCCTATCCTCGCTGATTATCCAGAACGAGATTCTGCCGCGCTTCAAGGAGGGCAACATGCCGGCGGGAATCGAGGCGGGCACCGACGCCTTGATCACCCAGCTGACCCTCCCCGAAAGCGAGGCGCGGATTGCCGCCGCACAGGCCCAGACCGCTGCGACAACGCCCGAGGAGGGCATCGCGCCGTTCTTCTTCTTCGGTCTGCTGTTCTTTTTCATCTTCATTGTGCCGGCGATCACGCGCCACATGAAAGGCAACGGCTATCGCCCCAAGGGACTTGGCCCGGTGATCCTGTGGAGCGTAGCCGATGCGCTGTCCAACGCGCGATCCAGCAGCGGCGGCAGCAGTTTTGGCGGTGGCGGTTTCTCAGGTGGTGGCGGCAGCTTCGGCGGCGGCGGCTCCTCGGGCAGCTGGTAGGGAACGGGCCATGGCGAAAGTTTCCGCGATGACCGATGAGGGCCGCGCCAGCGTCGGCGCGGCAGTCTCGGCGGTCGAACGGCGCACCGCCGGTGAGGTGGTGACCATCGTCACCCAGCGATCCGACGACTACGCCGAAGTGGCGCTGCTGTGGTCGATCTTCGTCGCTTTCCTTGCGCTCGCTGCATTGGCGCTGTTTCCCGATTTTTATCTTGGCATCTATGACCGGCTTACCGGCGGCTGGGTGCAGCAATGGCAGCCGCGGGAAGTCTTTGGCGTCGCGCTGCTGGTCGCCAGCCTCAAGTTCGCCGGTATGTGGCTGCTGCAGTTATGGCGGCCCTTGCGGTTCTTCCTGGTGCCCGGCCCGGTCAAGCACGAGCGCGTCCGCGCCCGCGCGATCACCTTTTTCAAGGTCGGGGCAGAGCGGCGCACCCACGGTCGCACCGGCATCCTCATTTACCTTTCGATGCAGGAGCGCCGCGCCGAAATCGTCGCCGATGAAGCCATCGTTGGCAAAGTCGATCCGATGGTCTGGGGCGAAGCAATGGCCGCCATGCTTGCGCATGTGCGCGAGGGCCGCGTGGCAGAAGGCATGGTCGCCGCAGTAGGCAAAGTCGGCGATGTGCTGGCCGAACATTTCCCGCTGGCCGAAGGCGATACCAACGAACTGCCAGACCGGTTGATTGAGGTATGAGTCCGCCTGAAGCTGAAAACATTGTCTGGCAGGGCAAATTCCTCACCGCCAGGACACGCGGCAAGTGGGAGTACGTCAGCCGCGCGCGCGGCATCCGCGCCGCCGTAATCCTCGCCATTGATGCGGATGACCATGTAATCCTTGTGGAGCAATTCCGCATTCCGCTGGGCCGCAGCTGCATCGAACTGCCAGCGGGGCTCGTGGGCGACGACGATTCGTTTGCAGGCGAAGACGCCACCGCTGCCGCCGCGCGCGAACTGGAGGAAGAAACCGGTTACCACGCCGCGCGGATGGAAGTGCTGGGCGAGTTCTATTCCTCCCCCGGCATGGTCAGCGAAAGCTTCACCCTGCTGCGCGCGCACGGCCTGACCCGAGTTGGCCCAGGCGGCGGCACCGAGGGCGAGAACATTACCGTCCACCGGGTGCCGCGCGGCGAGATCGGACAGGCTATCGCTGGCTGGCGGGAAGCGGGTCTGGGCATCGATACTCGGCTGCTGCTGCTGCTTGCGCCGGACATTCTGGGGAGCGGAACATGAGAGTTGCTGGCAAGAAAGCTTTGGTCACCGGCGCGGCGCAAGGCCTTGGCGCGGCGATTGCGTTGAAGCTGGCGCAGGAAGGCGCCAAAGTGCTGCTCACCGACATCAACCTTGCTGGCGCCGAGGCGCGCGCAGCAGAAATCAACGCGGAATGCGGCGCGGAAACGGCGTACGCCTGCGCGCACGATGTCACCAGCGAAGAGCAATGGCAGGTGGCGCTGGCACTCGCACAAGACAGGCTCGGCGGTCTGTCGGTCTTGGTCAACAATGCCGGCATCGGCAAGGGTGGCACGGTTGAATCGACCAGTCTTGAACTCTGGCGCCAGACCATGGCGATCAATTCGGACGGGCCGTTCCTCGGCTGCAAATATGCCCTGCCGCTGCTGCGCGAAAGCCAGCCGGCCTCCATCGTCAACATTTCGTCGATTGCGGCTTTCACTGCCGATCCGTTCCTCGCCGCCTACAATGCCTCGAAAGCGGCAGTCTGGATGCTGAGCAAGTCGGTCGCACTCTACTGCGCACGCGCGGGCTGGCAGATCCGCTGCAATTCGGTGCATCCGGCCTTTGTCGCCACTGAAATCCTCGAAGGCTTCCGCGTCGACAAATCGCGCCCGATTGAAGAGACGCACAGCAAGCTTGGCTCGGTGATCCCGATGGGCCGCATTGGGACGCCGGAGGAAATCGCGCTTGGCGTGCTCTATCTCGCCAGCGACGAGAGTTCGTTCATGACCGGATCGGAACTGAAACTCGATGGCGGCCTGAGCGCGGCGTAACCCGCTCTCCCGCTTGGCTGAAGGCCTGTCGCCCGTTCGCCAGATCCGTCACCCTGAACTTGTTTCAGGGCCCATTTCTCCGTGCATCCGGAGCGCGGTTTCTGCAACGAAGCCTCGCGGTGTGCGCCTATCCGGCTTGCTCCGGGCTTTCGTCACGATGGGTCCTGAAACAAGTTCAGGATGACGAAAAATGAGAACTGGGAGCAATTACAGAGTCTTGATGATCGCCGAGAAATCCAGTCCGCCATTGCCCGCGGCGTTGAACGCCTCGTAAAGTTCCTTGGCCCGTTCGCCCATCGGCGTCCTGGTTCCAGAACTGGCCGCCGCTTCCATCGCCAGCTTGAGGTCCTTGAGCATCAGCGCAGTGGCAAAGCCACCTTGATAGCCATTGTCCGAAGGGCTTTGCGGGCCAACGCCGGGCACCGGGCAATAGCTTGTCATCGACCAGCACTGCCCCGACGAAACCGAGGAAATATCATAAAACTTCTGCGGATCGAGCCCGAGCCTCTCGGCCATGGCGAATGCCTCGCAAGTGCCAATCATGTGGATGCCGAGCAGCATGTTGTTGCAGATCTTCGCCGCCTGGCCTGCGCCAGCCGCGCCGGCGTGGATCACTGCCTTGCCCATCTTAGCCAGCAGCGGCTCGGCGCGGGCGAAGGCCGCATCGGTCCCGCCGACCATGAAAGTAAGCGTGCCGGCATTGGCCGCCGCGATACCGCCCGATACCGGAGCATCGACTGCCTCGTATCCCGCAGCAGTGGCCGCTTCGACGACCTTTTTCGCGGTCGCCACATCGATGGTCGAGCAATCGAGCAGCACCGCGCCCTTGGGCGCATGGCCGATCACGTCGTCGGCATAGACCTTTTCGACGATGGCCCCGTTGGGCAGCATCGAGACCACCGCATCGACGCCCTGCACTGCTTCGTGCACGGTGGCAAAAGTATTGCAGCCGCTGGCTTTCGCCTTTTCCAGCGCTTCGGCGGCAAGATCGAAAGCGCGCACATCATGCCCCGCCTTGACCAGATTCGCGGCCATGCCGCCGCCCATGTTGCCAAGGCCGATGAAGGCGATTTTCATGGCGTCAGCGCCCCTTCCAGACGGGCGGGCGTTTTTCGATAAACGCGGCCATGCCTTCTGCCTTGTCTTCGGTCGCGGCCAGAATGCCCCATGTGCGGCGCTCGTAAAGCAAGCCCTGCTCGAGGACGGTCTCGAAAGCGACGTTGACCATTTCCTTGTTGAGCAGCGCGGCAATGCGCGGCATCGCAGCAATCTCTGCGGCGATCGCTACGACCGCATCGACGAAGCCTTCTACCGGCAGCACGCGCGCGACTAGGCCGCTCTTCTCGGCTTCGGCGGCGCCCATTATTCGGCCGGTCAGGCAGAGGTCCATGGCCTTGGCCTTGCCCACCGCTCGGGTGAGCCGCTGGGTGCCGCCCATCCCCGGCGCAACGCCAAGCTTGATTTCGGGCTGTCCGAACTTGGCGTTTTCCGACGCCACGATCATGTCGGCGATCATTGCCAACTCGCAGCCTCCGCCCAGCGCGAAGCCGTTCACTGCCGCGATCCAGGGCTTGCGCACTCTGTTGGCGACTTCCTTCTGCCAGCCGTCAAAGAAGCCCTTGGTGAAAAACTCGGTCGCTTCCATCGTCGCCATTTCGGCTATGTCGGCGCCGGCGACGAAGGCCTTCTCGCCCGCGCCGGTGAGCACCGCGCAGCCCTGGCTATTATCCCCCTCGAATGCGGCGAAAGCGGCGATCAGCTCTTTCTGCAGCGCGCTCGACAGGGCATTGAGCACAGCCGGGCGGTTGATCGTGATCAGCGTGACTGCGCCGCGCTGTTCGACCAGCAGTGTTTCATAACTCGCGCCTTTGTCAGTATTCATAGGGGCTTCCATTCCTCATCGGCAGGCAAAGGCGCAAAGATCGCCTCGATCATCGCTTCGGTCACGCCTTCGGGCGTTGCCGGGTTCCAGGCTGCATCATTGGTCTTGTCGACGATCACCGCGCGGACGCCTTCGGCAAAGTCCGGCAGATTGAGCACGCGGGAAGCGATGCGGTATTCCATCGCCATGTAATCATCGAAGCGATCGAGCCGGTGCGCCTTGGCCAGCTGGCGCAGTGCAACCTTGCAGGCTTGCGGGCTCTTGGTGCGCAGCGTTGCGAGTTCTTTCTGGGCCCATTCGCCGGGATCGCTCTCCAGCGAGGCGAGGATCGTCTCCAGCACGTCGGAATGGAAATGGCGCTTGATCAGATCGGCATTGGCAGCGATGCGCGGATCGGGCGGCGTCTCCCCAAGCTGGCCGAGCACCTGATCAATTGCCTCTCCGCGCGCAATGCGTGCCTTGGCCTCATCGACTCTGGCAGAAGGCAGGTAATGCGTCGCCAGGCCCGCCCACAGACATTCGGCGCCATCGAGGCGTGCGCCGGTCAGCGCGAGGAACTGGCCGATCCGGCCCTTGAGGCGAGCAAGATACCATCCGCCGCCGACGTCCGGAAACAGGCCGATGCCGGTTTCGGGCATGGCAAAGCGGGTATGTTCGGTCGCAACGCGAAAGCTCGCAGGCTGCGAGATGCCGACGCCGCCGCCCATGGTGATCCCGTCCATGAAAGCGACGATAGGCTTGGAATAGGTGAACATCAGGTGGTTGAGTTGGTATTCCTCGTAGAAGAATTTCCGGCCTGATGCGCCATTGTCGGTCAACGCCGAGTTGCGCAGGAAAGCGATGTCGCCGCCCGCGCAGAAGCCCCGGCCTTCGGAGTGATCGACGATGATAGCGCGAACCGAATCATCGTCCGCCCAATTAAGCAATGCCGCCTTCATCGCCTCGTCCATCGCGGCAGTGAGCGCGTGGATCGCCTTGGGGCGGTTCAATGTGAGGTATCCCGCGATGCCTTCGCGGCGGATGATCATTTCGTCTGTAGTCACTTGAGCAAGTCCCGCCCGATGATCATGCGCATCACTTCGTTGGTGCCCTCGAGAATGCGGTGGACGCGCAAGTCGCGCCAGAAGCGCTCGATGGGATAGTCCTTGAGGTAGCCATAGCCGCCGAACATCTGCAGCGCCTTGTCGACGATCTCGCTGCCACTGTCGCTTGCCAGCTTCTTGGCCATCGCGGCAAAGCGCGTCTTGTCGGGCGCGCCGTCGCTGACCTTTGCAGCGGCCAGATAGAGCAAGGCGCGGGCAGCTTCCAGATCGGTCGCCATGTCGGCAAGGGTAAACTGGGTGTTCTGGAACTGCGCAATCGCCTGGCCGAATTGCTCACGGTCTTTGACATAGGCAACCGCTTCATCAAGGCAGCGCTGCGCACCCCCCAGCGAGCAGGCGCCGATGTTGATCCGCCCGCCGTCGAGTCCGGCCATGGCGAATTTGAAGCCATCGCCTTCCTCGCCGACCCGGTTAGTGACGGGCACCCGCACATTGTCGAAGATCACTTGCGCGGTGGGCGAGGCATTCCAGCCGAGCTTGCGCTCCGGCGCGCCGAACGAGAGGCCGGGCGTGCCCTTTTCGACAATCACGCAGGAAATGCCCTTGGGTCCGTCCTGCCCGGTGCGGACCATCACCGCGTAGAGATCGTTGACCCCGCCGCCCGAGATGAACTGCTTGGTGCCATTCAGGACGTAATGGTCGCCATCCAGCCGCGCCGTGGTCTTGAGTGCGGCGGCGTCCGAGCCCGATGCCGGCTCGGTCAGGCAATAGGAAGCGATCTTGTCCATCGAGACGAGATCAGGAAGAAAGCGCGCCTTCACCTCGTCCGAGGCGAAGCTGTCGATCATCCAGGCGACCATGTTGTGGATCGAGATGTAGGCACTGGTGGCCGGGCACCCGTAGGCCATGGCTTCCATGATCAGCGCCGCCTCAAGCCGGCCGAGGCCAATTCCGCCGCTCTCCTCCGAGACATAGATTGCCCCAAAGCCAAGCTCGCCAGCGGCCTTCCATACATCGACAGGATAGTGGCCTTCTTCGTCCCACTTGGCAGCATGGGGCGTGATGCGGTCGGCGGTGAACTTGCGCGCCATCTCCTGAATGGCAAGCTGGTCTTCAGTGAGCGAGAACTGGCCGGTCATCGGCTCAGCCCAGCGCCGCGATGATATCCTTGCCGAACAACTCCTCGTCGCTCGGCAGCACCTTGGTCACCGCCAGCGGCTTTGAGACCCAGGTCTCGTTGATCAGGTCGCGCCAGGTGATGTTGTTGTTGGTCGAATTGCCGCCCCATGAGCCGCAGCCGAGGCTGAAGGTCTGGCGCATGCCGTTCCACAGGTTGCCCGAATTGGAGGCCGCCTGCGGCTGGTTGACCATCACGCGGCTGGTGAAAGTGGCGTGGGCCAGCTTCATGATGTTCTCGTCGCTGGTCGAATAGATCCCGCACGAGTGGCCGCGGCCCTGATAGCCCTGCACGCCGTTGGTGATCTCGATGGCATGATCGATGTCGCGCGCGCGGTAGAGTGTCATCGTCACGGTCAGCTTCTCGCCCGAGAACGGATAGTCCGGGCCCCAGTTTTCTTCGGGAATGATCAGGAAGCGCCTGCCTTCAGGCAGGCCGAAACCGGCCATTCCAGCGATCTTCTCGGCCGGCTGGGCGACGATCGCGGCATTGAGGATACCGTCCTTCCACAGCACTGCCTGGAGCTTGGCCTTTTCATCCACGCTGAGCACATGGCCGCCCTGATGGACCAGCTTTTCGAGCATCGTGTCATAGATCGAATCGAACAGCACCACCGCATTGTCTGAAGAACACGAAGCGGCAAGGTCGAGCGTCTTGGAAATGCGGATCTTCTCGGCCGCATCGTCGAGATCGGCGGTGTCATCAACCGTGATCACTGCATTGCCTGCGCCAACGCCCAGCGCCGGGGTGCCCGAGCTATATGCCGCGACCACCATCGGCGCGCCGCCGGTGGCAAGGATGCGGTCGCACTGCTTCATCACCTCGTTGGTCTTTTCGACCGAAGGCGTCTCGATCGCGATCACCAGATCGGCCGGCGCGCCCAGCTTTACCAGCGCATCGCGCATCAGATCGCAGATCAGCTTGTTGGTCAGCTTGGCGCGCGGATGCGGCGCGATGATGATCGAATTGCGGCCTTTGACCGCCGAAATCGCCTTGATCACCGGCGTCGCTTCGGGGTTGGTGGAAGGCGAAAGTGCGCCGATCACGCCAATCGGCTTGGCGATCTTGACGATATTGCGCACCGGATCTTCCTCGATCACGCCCACCGACTTGTCATCGATGATGTCCATCAGGGTCGCACGGGTCTTGCGGAATATCTTGAGATACTTGCCGTCGTAATTGCCGAGCTGGGTCTCATCGACAGTGTGCTGGGCGATCTTCTCCGCCACATCTTCCCTGGCCACGGCCCAGACCATGCCGCGGATCAGCCTGTCGACCTGCTCCTGCGTATAGTCCGCGATCTGCTCTTGCGCCGCGCGGCTGCGGGCGACGAGTTCTGCGACTTCCCTGGCTTCGGGCGTGTCGGCAATCGGTTGGGCAGCGGCCATGGCATTTTCCTCGGATTCGCGGGGCGCAGCGGCGCCTTGCGGGCAGTTTAATCGAACGGTTAAGCCACTGCAACTTTTGCTCCGGGCAGGCAAGATGATTCGCGCCAGCCATGCCTTGCTTGCGAACATCGCGGTTGCCCTGCCCGCGCGGCTTCTGCATTAAGCAGGCGCGCGAAACTTAAAGGGGCAGGCGTGAGCGAAACAACAGACAGTTCCGGCATCGATCCTGCACAGTTCCGTCAGGTTCTCGGCAGCTATCCCACCGGGGTCTGCGCGATCACCGCGACAGATGCAAACGGCGTGCCGGTCGGCATGGTCGTCGGCACTTTCACCTCGGTCAGCCTTGATCCGCCTCTGGTCGGCTTCCTCCCCGACAAGAACAGCTCCTCGTGGCCGCTGATCGAGGCGGCGGGGCGCTTCTGCGTCAATGTTCTAGCCGCCAACCAGATGGACGTCTGCCGCCAGATCGCCGCGCGAGGCTCCGACAAGTTCGCCGGGCTGGACTATGCCGCTTCGGTCAACAACCTGCCGCTCATCGCCGAAGCCATCGCCCATATCGAGTGCACGATTCACTCCGTGCTCGATGCCGGTGATCACTGGTTTGTGCTGGGCCGCGTGCTGAAGATGAAGACCGTGCGCGAGGATGATCCGATGCTGTTTTATCGTGGGCGCTATGGCGGGTTTTCCGGCTAAAGCGCCTGCCGCGCTGATGGCTTGTGCGGCCTGGGCGGGCGCGCTGCTGGGATGCAGCCGCGAGCCGGTCGTGGTCCCCGCCGCCAGCATTGCCTTCCCGGTGGTGCTGATCACCGGCGGCGCGGCAGCCTCAAACGCCCTGCCCCACCGCGCGCGCGTCTTTGCCAACTTCGATCAGCTCAGCCACATGCGCGTTGAGCTTTATTCGGTAACTTCCAGCAAAACTTCCGCCGAAGCGCCCAAAGTGATCGATGCCAATGCGCAGGTGCTCGACATGATGAACATCGAGGGCGAACACGGCGGGCTGTGGATCATGGCAAACCCCACCGGCATGATGCCGATCCGCTTCACGCTGGTCCGGCGCGAGCAAACCGGCATCGGCCCGGCGCGCGACCTGATCGCAGCCAGCGATTTTCTCGGGCATGATCTCGATAGCGAACGCAAGGAACTGCGCAGCGAGCGCATCCGTCGGGCGACGAGCATGGCGGAAGTGATACAGATCATCGATGAAATGCCGCCGCGCGAATGACGGCAGGGCGGTGTGCCGGGGCAGGCAGGCTGCCGAAGCTAAAGCAGATTGATCTGCTTGTCGGCATCGCCGACCGCAGCGGCAGACTTGACCGCATCGCCGCGCGCCATCGGCGCTCCGCGCCTCCGCGCGATCCGCCCACTTTCCTACACAGTGCCATATCGGTTACCCTGCATGGATGACCGAACCAACGCCCCTCCGCCCGCACCACTCCTCACCCCGCCCCGAACGCTGGACCAAGCAGCGCATGGCCGATTTCCTGCGCGAACTGGGCGCTGGCCATTCGGTTGCCGGCGCCGCAAAGGCCGTCGGCATGTCGCGCCAGTCGGCCTATCGGCTGCGCGCGCGGCTGAAAGGGCAGCCGTTTGATATCGCCTGGGAGGCAGCGTTCCAGCATGGCTATGATGCGCTTCACCAGGCGGCGCTGGAACGCGCGCTGCACGGGGTGGAGCAGCAGGTGTTCCATCGCGGCGAGCTGATCGGCACGCGGCGGCACTTCGACGAGCGGCTGACCTGCTTCCTGCTGGGCGCGCGCAACCGGCAAGGGGCGCAGCGGCTGGGGCGCTATGGCGCGGCGAGCGAATTCTGGTCCGAGCGCTGGGACGCAATGCTGGCGCGGGTCGAGGATGGCCCGGCGGTGTGGGTGGACGAAGCCGATGTCGCCGCCGACCAGGATGCCGAAATGGCGGCAATGAATGCCGATGTGCGCGACCGCACCCTCACCGCCGCGCTCGAGCGCCGCCACGCGCCCGATCCCCTGCCACGCGGGCGCGAATGATGCGGGTTTTTGCTTCACAGCCGCGTTTCGTCACCCTGCCGCGTGCAACTTGCTGGGAACATGCCGGAATCTCCGGCGGACAGGTGGGTGACAAGGTGTCACCTGTGTCACCCTCAGCCACCTGTCCAACACCACGCTTGACTCGCGCGCCCCAAATGCTGTTCAGGCGTTCAGCAAGATAATTTCGAGAGGAAGCCCCCCAAATGACCCGTTCGCTCAATGGAAAAGTCGCCGTCATCACTGGTGCGGGCTCAGGCATGGGCCGCTCGATGGCATTGCGGCTGGCCGAAGACAATGCGCGCATCGCCATCTGGGATATCAACGGCGAGGGCGC
>JANLSP010000686.1:0-7341 GCA_031362485.1 Novosphingobium sp. | reverse complement strand
CGATCCGCCGGATTGCCGACGAAAGCTCGGTCAGCTCGCTGTTCGATTGAGTCTTTTTCCCGCCTCACGGCGGGAGCGGCACCGGCCCACTCCCCCGGCCCAACCACCCAGCCGGGTGCTATCTTGTGGGTGGTTGGGCCGGGGGAGTGGGCCGGAGCCGCGCGAGGGACCAGCTTGCTGGGCCCGGCAACGCAGCTGATCTCAATCCTCAAGCGTGTCGAGGTGCATCCAGCGTTTGACCATTGGCGAGACGATCAACACCAGCGCCGCAACGCCAATTGCGACCCAGCCGATGGTGCTGTAGATATCGAGCACCAGTGCGCGCGACATCGTGCCGCTCTCGCCCCCGGTCGCCTCTCCGATCTTGCCGGCAACAAATTGCCCGACCGCAGTCATGTAGAACCAAGCGCCCATCACAAAGCTCGCCATATGCAGCGGCGCGAGCCGCGCCATTGCCGAGAGGCCGACCGGCGAGAGGCAGAGCTCGGCGGTGGTGTGAAGCAGATAGATCACGAAGACAAAGATCACCGGTGTCATCGTGCCTGGCGCGCCAGCGCCCCAGACGAACACAAGAAAGCCAAGCCCGACTTGCGCCAGCGCGAGTCCGAACTTGGCGGGCGCGCTCGGCTCAAGTCCGCGTTTCGCCAGCCCCTGCCAAAGCATGGCGAACAGCGGCGCCAGGGCGATGATGTAGATCGGGTTGATCGACTGGAACAGGCTGGTGGGCACCCCGGCGCGATCGACATAGCGATCAGTATAGAGATTCATGCTGCCGCCTGCCTGCTCGAACAGGCCCCAGAACAGCGGATTGAGACCAATCAGGAACAACATCGCGAAAATCCGCTCGCGAGGCTCCCTAGGCAGTTTCCAGGCTTCCCAGGCGGTGTAGGCAAGCATGGCTATTCCGGTGACGATCAGCAGCGTCTGGACCACTTCCTGCGCCTGAACCAGGAAGAACACTACGCCAATCGCGGCAATGCCGGTGGCCTGGAGCCTCAGCTCCATCGGCCGGGCCAGCGGCGCAGGCGGCTCGCCATGGCCCTTGAGCGCCGGCTTGCCGACAATGAAGATAAGCAGCCCCACCACCATGCCGATGCCGGCAAGGCCAAATCCCCACGACCAGCCGATGGTCTCGCCAAGATAGCCGACCAGTACAGTGCCGAAAAAGGCCCCGGCATTCACCCCCATATAGAAGATCGTGAAGGCGCCGTCGCGGCGCACATCGGTCATCTTGTAGAGCTGGCCGACAATCACCGAGATATTGCCCTTGAGAAAGCCTGTGCCGACCGCGATCAGCGCCAGCGCCAGCCAGAAAATATTGAGAGCAGGGTCCGCCTGCTTGGCCAGCGGGTCGGCCACGCCCTGCACGCCTTCGTAGGCCATGAACAAATGGCCGACCGCCAGACTGATCCCGCCAAACAACACGGCCTTGCGCTGGCCCCACCAGCGATCCGCCATATACCCGCCCAACACCGGGGTGATGTAGCAGAGCGTTGCGTAAGCCCCGTAGATCAGGTTCGACTTGCTGTCGGTAAACAGCCAGAACTTGGTGAGATAGAGGATCAGCAGCGCGCGCATGCCGTAATAGGAAAAGCGCTCCCACATTTCCGCGTAGAACAGCACGAAGAGGCCGCGCGGGTGGCCGGCGATTTGCTCGGATCGGCGCGTTGCTATCACTGCGCCCAGCGCCAGGAAGGCAAACAGTGCCACCGCCGCGATGGCGGCGATCCAGTCGCCCTCGTTCCAGCTCGCCATGTCTTTCATCAACGCCATCCCGGGCCGCACCATGCAGCGATTGTGATCCTAGACCTCATTCGCGCGGCGACAATGGCGAAAACATCCGGCAATAACAGTGCCATCGACGGTTATTTCGCATTCCGTCGGAAGCTTGTCCCGAATGGGAACGCATCCGTGATTCTCTGATTGCGAAAGCCTTGAAGTTATGTCACTTTCCCGCCGGGTTGCGACAATGCGCCAGTCGGTGCGGGCATGTCTGGCATGGCGTTGGAGCGAGATAAGGGGAGTTCCTGGCATGATCAGGTCCGAGCTTTTGCAATTGTTGGCGAAGGATAATCCGGACCTGAGGTCCGAAGACGTCGAACGCGCACTCGATACCTTTTTTGACGAAATCGCCGCGCGGCTGAGCAAAGGCGGTCGGGTGGAACTGCGCGGTTTCGGCGCTTTCTCCACACGCGAGCGCGAAGCTCGCAAGGGCCGCAATCCGCGCACCGGCGAAACCGTGGATGTGCCCGGCAAGCGCGTGCCGTTCTTCAAGCCCGTCAAGGACTTGCGCGCCAGGCTGAACGGTTGAAGCTGAAAAATCGTCTCGCCCGATCATAGCGTCCAGTATTAATTTATTTTCCGATTTATTGCGGCTTGCTAGCACGCCTTGGGCATGCAACCTTTGCAGCAGAACCTCGGAGATCCGCGATGACGACTACCACACCCAGCAACGCCCAGCCTGCGCTCGTCGAAAGCCTCAACGCGCTGCTCGCGGATTGCTTTGCGCTCTACCTCAAGACCAAGAACTTTCACTGGCACGTCAAAGGCCCGCAGTTCAATGATCTGCACCTCCTGTTCGACGCACAGGCGACCGAGATCTTCGCGCTTACCGACCTGATCGCCGAGCGCGTGCGCAAGAACGGTGCCAACACTCTCACATCGATCGGCGCGATTGCGGCGCGCGCGCGGATTGCCGATCAGGACAGTGTGTCGCTCGATGCCAGCTCGATGATCCGCGAACTGCAGAGCGATAACACCCAGCTGATCGCGGCGCTGCGCGAAGCCAAGGCTGCGGCGACCGCAGCGGGCGACAATGCCAGCGAAGGTATCATCGACGACTGGACCGACCAGGCCGAACGCCGCGTCTGGTTCCTTTCCTCTATCCTGGGGTGACTTTCAGGAGGCGCAGCAAGAACGATCCTGCTACGCCGCAAGCCATGGTGCCCGTGCAGATTATCGAGGAGGCTGACGCGGTTGCAATTGCCGCTTGGCTGGCCGCAAGGCTCAGGCGGGCTCTGGCGGCGACCACCGGCAAAGTGGCCATAACTATTCCAGGCGGCTCGACGCCATTCCCGATCCTCGCCGCGCTGTCCGGCAATGCGATCGACTGGCCGCGCCTGATCATCTGGCCGACCGATGAACGGATGGTTCCTGAGAATCATCTGGCAAGCAATGTCGGCCGCATCCGCGCGGTGCTTGAGCCGCTGGGCGCTCACGTCGTGACGTTGAAGGCCAGTGCCGCGCCGCCGCACTTCGCGCTGGTTTGGCTGGGCATGGGCGAGGACGGGCACATTGCTTCGCTATTTCCCGATAGCGATCCTCGCACGGACGACGCCCTGCCCATCCGCCAGCTGACTCCCGACCCGCTACCGCCCGAAGCACCCTTTTCGCGCCTCAGCCTGACCATGCCCGCATTGCTCAACGCCGAAGAACTGCTCTTCGTCATACGCGGGGAGGCCAAGCAGGCATTGTTTGACGCAGCCACGAGGGGCGAAAATGACCTGCCCGTGACTCGCTTGCTCAGCGCGGCCCACCAGCCGGTGACATGCTTTACCTGATCCCCGCCCCGCTGCACCGGGCTGGTCTGCGCTTTGCGCACGGGGTGCGGCGGCGCTGGTGGCGCATCCGCGCACCGCGCCTCGCGGGCTGCCGCATCATTGCGCTTGATGGGCGCGGCCATGTCCTGCTGATCCGCCATTCCTATGGCTCGGACAGGTGGATGCCGCCAGGCGGCGGGCTGGCGCGGGGCGAGGATCCGCTGGTCGCAGCGGTGCGGGAACTGCGCGAGGAGACCGGTTGTCGGCTCCACGGCGCGCACCTCGTCGATCTTGTGCTGGAAGACCTGCACGGCGCCGGTAACCAGGTTCACATAGTGGGCGGGCGGACCCACGGCCCACCCGCGCCAGATGGACGCGAAGTGATCGAAGCCGCGTTTTTTGCGGCCGATTCCCTACCGCAGGGGCTGGCACCCAAGCTGCGCGCGCAGTTGCCCTTGTGGATCACAGCAGTGACAATTGCCCGTCTTGGGGGTGCGGAGGAGCCTCAGGCCCACCTTCCAGAGCCGAAAGCGTAAGCCCCATCAGCCGCACCGACTGCGGCAATGGCAGCAGTTCGTCCAGCATGGCATGGCCCAGCCCGGCGAACTCGGATCGGCTCGCCACGGCCCGCGGCAGCGAGCGCGCGCGGGTAATCGTGGCAAAATCGGCAGTGCGCAGCTTCAGCGAAACCGTCCGCCCTTTCGCCTGCGCATTTTCGATCCGTTCCCAGACGATGTCGGCGATGTTTTCCAACGCCGCGCGCAGCACCGGGCCGGACGACAGATCCCGCTCGAAAGTGCGTTCGCCGCCCACCGACTTGCGCGACCGGCCCGCCTCGACCCGGCGCAGATCGATGCCGCGCGCGGCGCGGTAGAGATAGTCGGCCTGTGAGCCGAAATGCGCGCGCAGGAAATCGATGTCCCGCGCGGCAAGGTCTGCCCCGGTCACGATGCCCAGCTTGGCCATGCGCTCAGCCCCTCGCGGACCGACTCCGTGAAAGCGCCGCACCGGCAGCTCAGCCACGAAGCGCGCGCCTTCGCCCGGGAGGATGACGAACAGCCCGTCGGGCTTCATCTGGTCACTGGCGATCTTGGCGAGGAATTTGTTGTAGGAAACCCCGGCGCTGGCGGTCAGCCCGGTCTCCGCCTTGATGCGCGCGCGGATGAGTTCGGCAATGCGCGTGCCAGAGCCGATGCCGCGCAGGTCCTGCGTCACGTCGAGATATGCCTCGTCGAGCGCAAGCGGTTCAACGTGCGAAGTATAGTCCCGGAAAATATCCCGGATCTGCCGCGACACGGCGCGGTAGGCCTCGAAGCGGGGGCGCACGAAGACAAGCTCGGGACAAAGCCGCGCCGCCTTCATTGAAGGCATGGCGGAGCGCACGCCGAACACCCGTGCCTCATAGCTCGCCGCAGCGACTACCCCGCGCTCCGCCGAACCGCCGACCGCAACCGGCTTGCCCCTCAGCGCCGGATCATCGCGCTGTTCGACGCTGGCGAAGAACGCATCCATGTCGACATGGACGATCTTGCGCAGACCAGGGACAACCTCGCGGTCGTCAACGAGGTTGTCTGGGTCGATCGGGCCACTGTCCATGTAAGCAGGAATAGCGCAGCAAGCCGTCACTAGCCAATCGCACCTGCTTGGCGCATGGGCGCGAGATGGCTCCCTCCCCCGACCACCGCATAGGCGAACGCGAATTCGTCGTCATGGCCGCCTTGCTGCAAGCCCTGCAGGCATTGGCGATCGACGCGATGCTGCCGGCGCTGGGGGAAATTGCGCACGAACTGGGCGCAGACGGCACCAACGACCGCCAGCTGATCATCGGCGCGTTCCTGATCGGCTCTGGGCTTGGCTCGCTGATCCCGGGGATACTCGCCGACCGCTATGGCCGCCGCCCGGTGCTGTTCACCTGTCTGATCGCTTATTGCATGCTCAATTTCGCCTGCGCGCTGGTCAACGACTTCGAATCGCTGATTGCGCTGCGCGTAATCACCGGTTTTTGCACTGCGGGAATGATCGTGCTGCCCGCTGCAATGATTCGCGACCGCTTCGAGGGCGACCGGATGGCGCGGCTGCAATCGCAGGTCAGCATGATCTTCATGATTGTGCCAGTGATCGCGCCCGCACTGGGCCAGGGGGTGCTGCTGTTTGCCGGCTGGCGTTGGATTTTCGGACTGATGGCCGCGATGTCGGCGCTGCTGCTGATCTGGACTTATGTGCGGCTGGAGGAATCGCTGACGGCGGATCGGCGCCAGTCGATCGGCTTTGCGCAAGTCGCCAGCAATCTGCGCGAAATCGTTCTGACCAGAGCCTCGATTGGCTACATCCTCGCAATGGCGTCCACGACGGCAATGTTCTTCAACTTCCTTAGCAGTTCACAGCAGCTGATTGCCGAGCACTTCGGCGCCGGGACGCGCTTCCCGCTCTATTTCGCGATGATGGCTGCCAGCCTCGCACTTGCCAACTTCACCAATTCGCGCCTTGTCATGCGTTTCGGAGCTCGGCGCGTGTCGCATGCCGCATTGCTGGTCTATCTCGGCATTGGCGGATTGCAGGTGTATTCTGCATTCGGACCAGACCAGACCCTGGCGCAGTTCGTCGTGCTGATGGGGCTGACAATGTGTCTCACCGGCTTCATTTCGGCCAATTTCTCAGCCATCGCCATGCAGCCGTTCAGCCACATGGCGGGCAGCGCGGCTTCAGTGCAAACATTCCTGCGCATGGTGATCGGCGCGGTTGGCGGCGTTCTGGTGGGCCTCGTGTTCGACGGCACGGCGCGCCCGCTTGCGCTGACCATTGTCATTGCCGGATTGATGGCGCTGGCGCTGGTCCTGTGGAGCGAGAAGGGCCGGTTATTTCGGCGATACCATTATCCGCCAGCGGACGTTTAGCCTCACACCAGCAGGAACACTGACGCCACCGCCGTCATCACCGCCGTCGAGAGCCAGCCGCCCACTTTCAGCCCGCGCGAAATCGGCATGCCGCCCATTGCCACTGGATTGCTCGCGATCAGCATGGTGACGAACATCAGCGGCGGTGCAAGCAACCCGTTGACCACTGCCGCCCAGTAGAGCGCCTTCATCGGATCGATTCCTATGAAATTGAGCGCCACCCCGCCCAATGTCGCCAGCGCGATCACGCCATAGAATGCCTTGGCCTCGCGCGGCTTGCGGTCCAGCCCTTCCACCCAGCCAAACGCCTCGCTTACCGCATAAGCGGCTGATCCTGCCAGGATCGGCACTGCCAGCATGCCCGTGCCGATCACGCCGATTGCAAACAGCGCGAAAGCCAGATCTCCGGCAATCGGCCGCAGGGCCTCTGCGGCCTGTGCCGCGCTCGTGACTTCGGTGATGCCGTTGGCATTCAGCGTCGCCGCCGTCGCCACGATAATGAACAGAGCGACCAGATGCGAAAAGCCCATGCCGACCAGCGTATCGGTGCGTATCCGCTTCAGCTCCGCACCCGCCCGGCGCGGGGAGACGCACAACGGTTTGATGTGGCGACGGTGCTGTTCTTCGACCTCCTGTCCTGCCTGCCAGAAGAACAGGTAAGGGCTGATCGTTGTTCCGAAAATCGCCACCAGCGCCATCGCGTGAGGCTTGTCGAAAGTGAACTGCGGCACCAGAGTGCTGCGCAAGGCCTCGCCCCAGGGCACATCGACGACGAACACCACGGCGACATAGGAAAACAGCGACAGCGTCGCCCACTTGAGCACCCTTGAATAGCGCCCATAGGTGACAAACACTTCCAGCAGCACGCTCACCACGCCGAACAGGAAGGTATAGAGCAGCGCCGGGCC
>JANLSP010000664.1:0-1887 GCA_031362485.1 Novosphingobium sp. | reverse complement strand
AGGCCCGAACGCCCATATTCAGCGCCCATCGCGGCGAAGGCGCGCAATTCCGTCAGCCAGGCCTTATCGGCTACGCGCAAGTTGATGAAGCCGGGCCCGGCGATTTCGGCGCTGGTGACATCGGGCAATTTGGCCAGCTCTGCGACCAGCAATTCCGCCAAAGCGCGCGGATTGAGCCCGGCAGGCTTGGCCAGCACCATCGCGGCATTGGTCGACAAGTCGCCGTGGCTAGGATCGCGCGGTGGCTCGACGGTGATCGCGGCGCGGCTGAGGCCTGCGGGCAAAGCATCCAGGGCATCGAGCGCGGCGTTGAGATGGCCGGTGAAGGTTGCGTAAAGGGTCTGGGTTTCGGACATGGTGCGCGGTTAGCTGGTTTGCGCGAGCAAGGAAACAGTCTCGCATGGAGACACGGGGAACAAGGCAATTTGAATCGCGCAGAGACGCAGAGGACGCGGAGAGGCATCTTTTGCGTCAAAGTCGCCCAAAAATCAGTCGAAGCTGCAAAAGATAGAACCCTGCCAAACAGGTGGCCTGCGGCGCTGCATTCTTTCTCTGCGATCTCTGCGTCTCTGCGCGAATTCCATCATCTTTTTTCTTATCTCCAACGTATGCAACAATCTTTCCTTCATTCTCCTCGCAATCTCGCTTATCCGCGCATGCGATGCCCCCCGCCCCGCCCCCGCAGACCTACAGGGTCAAGAGCTTCGGCTGCCAGATGAATGTCTACGACGGCGAACGAATGGCCGAATTGCTGACTGAGCAGGGTCTCAGCGCTGCCGATGAAGGCGCGGAGGCCGATCTGGT
Source organism: Novosphingobium sp. (assembly GCA_031362485.1). Classification (GTDB taxonomy): domain Bacteria; phylum Pseudomonadota; class Alphaproteobacteria; order Sphingomonadales; family Sphingomonadaceae; genus Novosphingobium. The sequence goes on along the minus strand of JANLSP010000664.1, from coordinate 1,083 downwards.
CGTGCTCAACACCTGCCACATTCGCGAGAAGGCCACTGATAAGGTCTATTCCGATATCGGCCGCCTCAAGCGCAAAGACGGCACCTCGCCAATGATCGCCGTGGCCGGTTGCGTCGCCCAGGCGGAGGGCGAGGAAATCATGGCGCGGGCTCCGTCGGTGAGCCTGGTGGTCGGTCCGCAGGCCTATCACCGATTGCCCGCCATGCTGGCCGAGGCGCGAGACGGCAAGCGGGTGACCGACACCGACATGCCCGCCGAGACCAAGTTCGCCGCCCTGCCGCAGCGGCGCAAATCAGGCGCAACGGCTTTCCTGACCGTCCAGGAAGGCTGCGACAAATTCTGCACCTATTGCGTGGTGCCCTACACCCGAGGCGCTGAAGTTTCCCGCCCGTTCAATGGCCTGATCGGCGAAGCGCAGAATTTGATGGAAGCCGGCGCCATCGAAATCACCCTGCTTGGCCAGAACGTCAACGCCTGGTCCGGAGAGGATACCCCGGGCCGCACAATCGGCCTCGACGGCCTGATCCGCGCGCTCGACCGCATGCCCGGCCTGCGCCGCATCCGCTATATGACCAGCCACCCCAATGACATGAGCGACGGCCTGATCGCCGCGCATGGGGATGTGGCAAAACTGATGCCGTTCCTGCATCTGCCGGTGCAATCGGGCAGCGACCGGGTGCTCGCGGCGATGAACCGCAGTCACACAGCGGAAAGCTATCGCCGTCTGCTCGATCAGGTCCGCAAAGTCCGTCCGGATATTGCCCTGTCGGGCGATTTCATCGTCGGCTTTCCCGGCGAGAGCGAGGCTGAGTTTGCCGAGTCGCTAAGCCTGGTTGAGGAAGTCGGCTATGCCCAGGCCTTCAGCTTCAAATACAGCCCCCGCCCCGGAACCCCCGCCGCGACGATGGCAGGCCAAATTGCGCCGGAGGTTGTGGATGAACGCCTGCAACGCCTGCAAGCCGCGCTCCAGCGCAGCAGCCTGGCGTTCAACCAGGCCTCAGTCGGCAAAACCTGCGAAGTCCTGGTCGAGCGTCATGGCCGCCGTCCGGGCCAATGGCTCGGCAAGTCGCCGTGGCTGCAATC
>JANLSP010000657.1:0-3616 GCA_031362485.1 Novosphingobium sp. | reverse complement strand
GATTGCAGGAATTAAATGGCTCCCCGAGTAGGATTCGAACCTACGACCAAGTGATTAACAGTCACCTACTCTACCGCTGAGCTATCGGGGAGCAGCCCTCTCGGGCAGGAGTGGGCCTATAACAGCGCGAGCCGGTTTGGCAAGCAGGTCTTACACCTGAAACTGTTCGGCAAAAATGCGCTCATCGAGGCTGCTCGCCGGGTCGAAAAGCAAGGTCAGCTGGCGTTCGCGCGCGATGGCGATGCGCACCCGGGCGATGTCGCGCACTTCCTTCTGGTCGGCAACGGCGGCGACTGGGCGCTTTTCCGAATCGAGCACGCGGAATTCGACTTCGTGGGTGTCGGGCAAAATGGCGCCCCGCCAGCGGCGCGGGCGGAACGGGCTGATCGGCGTGAGTGCGAGCGTATTTGAACCCAACGGCAGGATCGGGCCGTTGGCCGAGAGGTTGTAGGCTGTTGACCCCGCAGGGGTCGCGACCAGTACGCCGTCACAGGCCAGTTCCGCCATGCGGAGCTTGCCGTTGACCCGCACTTCCAGTTTGGCGGTCTGCCGGGTTTCGCGCAGCAGCGACACTTCATTGATCGCGAAATAGCTGTGCTGGCTGCCGCTGTTGGTGGTGGCCTGCATTTCCAGCGGGCAGACTGCGACGCGCCGGGCGCGCGCAACGCGCTGGCCGATCGAGCGGCTGCTTTTGGCCTTGTTCATCAAAAAACCGACGGTGCCGTGGTTGAGGCCATAGACCGGCAGCGAGCCTTTATGATCGAGCAGGTTGTGCAGCACGTGCAGCATGTAGCCATCGCCGCCAAGCACAACCAGCGCCTCGGCCTCTTCGGGCTGCACCCAGTCGTGCGCATCAGCCAGCGCGGCGGCGGCCTGCTGGGCGCGGTCATCATCTGAGGAGATAAGGGCAAGGCGGGGAGTTTGGGTCACTGCGCCGGACTGATATTGCCGCGTTGACGCTTTGGCAAAGCCTTTGGCGTAGGCACGCGATGATGAGCGAGCTTTTGTCCGGCGATTTTGAGGCGCGCAGCGATGCGCTGACCGGTCTTCCCGGGATCGCAGCGGTACGTGCGCGGCTCGAGGAGTGGAACGGACAGGCGCGCGGCGACGGCGACGCACCGCGCCTCCATGCACTGCTGGTGGGGCTCAGGCGGTTCGACACGATCAATCTCGCCTATGGTCACGCAGCCGGAGATGCAGCGCTGGCGACAGTTGCGGCACGCATGACGCAATTTGCCGGCCGCGAGCTCGATGGTCCGTGGCTGGCAGCACGGACTGGGGGAAGCAATTTTCTGCTCATCGCCAATGAACCCTGCAGCCGTCAGCGCTGGCAGCTGTTCGCCGGGCAACTTGCCGACTTGCTTGCCCAGCCGATTGTCACGCCGGGCGCCGTGCTGCGGCTGAACCCGAGAGCGGCGCTGCTGCGCGGGGTGGGCGGGGAAGGGGCCGAATCGGTGCTTGACCGGTTGAGCCAGACCTTCGCCAATATGAGCCGGCAGCACGGCCGGCGGCTCGCCTGGGCGGACGGCGAGGCGACGCGCCCTGGACGAACTGCCGCCCAGCTGGAAGCCGATCTGCTCCACGCCATCGACGCGGGCGAGATTGAAGTGGTGTTCCAGCCGCAATTCTCGCTCCCGCAGGACCGGCTGATCGGGGCAGAGGCGTTGGCGAGGTGGAATCATCCCCGGCTAGGACGAATTGGCGCAGGTGCCCTGTTCACCGTTGCCGAGCGGGCCGATCATGTCGCGCCGCTTTCGCGACACATTGCGCGCGCGGCGCTGGAAAGCGCGAAGCCCTGGGCGGACAAGCTGCGGCTTTCGCTCAATGTCACACCGTTCGAGCTGGCTTCTGAGGGCTATGGCGCCGAATTGCTGGCCATTCTGGATGAGACCGGCTTTCCGCGTTCGCAGCTGACCCTGGAGGTTACCGAACAAGCCTTGCTCACCGATATCAAGCTGGTCGCGCGCACCCTGGCCGAGCTGAACGATTCCGGTTTGCGCGTGGGGCTCGACGATTTCGGCGCAGGCTTCTGCAACTTCCGTTATCTCAAGCTGCTGCCGCTGCATTATCTCAAGCTCGACCGCTCGATGCTCGATGGCATAACCGGCGATGGCCGCGATCTGGCCGTTTTCCGCGCAATCCTGGCCATGGCCAAGGCGCTGGGTCTGGAAGTGATCGCCGAGGGAATTGAGAACGAGGACCAGCGCAAGACAATCGCCAGCGAAGGCTGCGACTATTATCAGGGTTTCCTGCGCGCCAAGCCGCTAAGCAGCCTGGCCTTTGCCGCGCTCGCTGCCCGCCTTCCGGGCGATGGCGCTTAGCCCTCTGGTGAGCTGATAGAGCCCGTTTAGCCGCGACTTTGGATCGCCCCAGACGCGGGTTATGACGATCTTGTTGTCGGGCCGCAGCCGTATTGTGCCTTCCAGCCGCTGGGCATAGGCAACCAGACCCAGTGGATCGGGGAAGCTGTCATTGTGGAAGCTGACCAGGCTGCCTTTCGCGCCAACATCGATCTTGGCGATGTGTGCCGCGATCGCCAGTTGCTTGATCTCGATCAACTTGACGAGATTGGCCGTGGCATCGGGGAGCGGACCGAACCGGTCGATCATCTCGGCGGCCAGCCCTTCGATCTCGGCCGGTTCTTTTGCGTCGTTGAGTCGACGATAAAGCGCCATGCTCACGGCAAGATCGGGCACATAGCTTTCGGGGATCATGATCGGGGCATCGACGGTGATTTGCGGGCTGAGCGAGGAAATGTCGCGCTCGAGGCCAAGATCGCCCGCCTTCGCGGCCAGGATCGCATCTTCGAGCATCGACTGGTAAAGTTCGAAGCCGACCTCGCGGATATGGCCGCTCTGTTCGTCGCCAAGCAGATTGCCGGCGCCGCGAATGTCGAGATCGTGGCTGGCAAGCTGGAAACCGGCGCCGAGCGAATCGAGATCGCCGAGTACTTTGAGGCGCTTCTGGGCGATTTCGGACAGCGCTGTGTCGGTGGGGGTGGTGAGATAAGCATAGGCGCGCAGCTTTGAACGCCCGACCCGGCCGCGCAGCTGATAGAGCTGGGCGAGGCCAAAGCGATCGGCGCGGTGGATAATGATGGTGTTGGCGGCGGGAATATCGAGGCCTGATTCGACGATGGTGGTCGAGAGCAACACATCATACTTGCCCTCATAGAAGGCGCTCATCCGTTCTTCGACCTCGCTGGGGCTCATCTGTCCGTGCGCGGCGACGAAATTCACTTCGGGCACGGTCTTGCGCAGCCATTCCTCCAGATCGGGCATGTCGGCGATGCGGGGCACGACGATGAAGCTCTGCCCGCCGCGATGATGTTCGCGCAGCAAGGCCTCGCGCATCACCATGTTGTCCCACTCCATCACATAAGTGCGCACTGCCAGGCGATCCACCGGAGGCGTCTGGATGGTCGAGAGCTCGCGCAGCCCTGACATCGCCATTTGCAGCGTGCGCGGGATCGGGGTGGCGGTCAACGTGAGGACGTTGACATCGGCGCGCTGCTGCTTGAGTTTTTCCTTGTGGGTGACTCCGTAGTGCTGCTCTTCATCTACGTTATCAAGGCCAAGTCGCTTGAAGTTCTCTGACTTTGATAGCAGTGCATGGG
>JANLSP010000630.1:0-5283 GCA_031362485.1 Novosphingobium sp. | reverse complement strand
GCAAGACCGAATAGGGGCGGCGCGCTGGTCGGTAACGATCAGCTGGTGTGTTTCGCACCGATCGCCCGGGTTGGTCGCTTGAGCCGCGCAGCAATGTGCGGCCTAGAGGAATGGTTGCCAGTGCGGATACGGTCTCTCTTGGGATACCGTCCGCGCTACAGAACCCGGCTTACAGGCCCCCTGGCGAAATTTGGGCCAAAGAACTGCCACAAGGAATGGCAATGCGGACTCGGCTGAGCATTTGCGCCAAAAAGGCGCGCTACCCTGCCCGTGAGGACGCAGTTGCGGCCGCTGCCAAGGCCGACTTCCCCTTGCGCGCCTATCGCTGTGATCGCTGCTGGCAGTTTCACCTGACCAGCCGGATCAAGGCACGTTGAGCGGCGCCTAGGGCCGCCCCACGCTGGTATATTGAAAGCCTTTGGCGCGCACTTCGGCCGGGTCATAGACGTTGCGCAGATCGACCAGCACCGGGGCGTTCGCGATCCGTTTGATCCGGTCGAAATCGAGCGCGCGGAAGGCGTCCCATTCGGTGACGATCACGGTCGCGTCGGCGCCTTCAATCGCGTCATAGGCGCTCTTTTGCATCGCCACTTCAGGCATCAGCGGCTTGGCCAGCTCCATCCCTTCGGGATCATAGGCGGTCACATCGATGCCGGCATCGATCAGCGCCTGGGCAATTGCCAGCGACGGCGAATCGCGCATGTCGTCGGTGTTGGGCTTGAAGGTCAGGCCGAGCAGCGCGACGCGCTTGCCGCGCACCTCCTCGCCGCTGCCGCCAACGTCACTCAATGCCTCGATAACCTTGCGGCCCATCGCGCGCTTGCGGCTTTCGTTGACCTTGGCCACCGCTTCAACGATGCGCAGAGGGCTGTCATGGTCCTCGGCGGTCTTGAGCAGGGCAAGGGTATCCTTTGGAAAGCAACTCCCGCCATAGCCGGGCCCGGCGTGGAGAAACTTGGAGCCAATGCGGCCATCAAGGCCCACCCCGCGCGCCACATCCTGAACGTCAGCGCCGGTCTTTTCGCAAAGGTCGGCGATTTCGTTGATGAAAGTGATCTTGGTGGCAAGGAAGGCGTTTGCTGCATATTTGATCAGCTCGGCGCTCCGCCGCGAAGTGAACTGGATCGGTGCCTGGTTGAGGAACAAGGGCCGATAGACTTCGCGCATGGCATCGCGCGCCCATTCGTCGTCAGAGCCGATGACGATCCGGTCAGGCCGCTTGAAATCGGCAATCGCAGCGCCCTCGCGCAGGAATTCGGGGTTTGAGGCGACCGCAAAGCGCACCTTGGTGCCCGATTCGGCAAGAATGCGCTCGACCTCGTCGCCGGTGCCCACCGGCACGGTCGACTTGGTGACGATAACTGCTGGTTGATCGAGATGCTCGCCGACTTCGGCGGCCACGGCATAGACGAACGAGAGGTCCGCATGCCCGTCGCCGCGCCGCGAGGGTGTGCCCACGGCGATGAAGATCGCAGCTGCGCCGGCGATCCCTGAGGCAAGATCGGTGGTGAAGGAAAGGCGGCCATCGCGCGCATTGCGGCGCACCAGATCTTCCAGCCCAGGCTCGTAGATCGGCATTTCGCCGGCCTGAAGCCGGGCGATCTTGGCTGGGTCCTTGTCGATGCAGACGACATCGTGGCCGAAATCGGCAAAACAGGCGCCTGAGACCAGCCCGACATAACCCGAGCCCACCATTGCGATCTTCATGAAAATACTCCGGTCATATCGCCTGCCTGTCGTATGAAATCTGTCCGTCCTTGTCGGTCGCCGTCAGCAGCCAGCGCGCCTCGCCTTCGAGCCCCAGCGCCGTCAGCCGGCCATTGATATATGCGCCGGTATCGATGCCGATGCGGTTCCGGCGGATAACTGGTTCCGGGGTAATCGTGTGGCCGTGGACGACAACATGGTCATGATCGCCCTCGTGGCTAAGGAACGGCTCGCGCATCCAGCGCAAGTCGCCAATGCTTTGCTCTTCAAGCGGCACGCCGGGCGCTATGGCGGCGTGGACGAACAGATAGTCGCCGATGACAATGGCGTCCTCAAAGCCACAAAGGAATTCAAGATCATCCGCCGGAATCGCCTCACGCATCAGCGCCTGCGCCTCGCTCAGCGATGCGGCGTTCCAGGCGGCAGTGTCGAGCGGATAGGACAATATCGTTTCCCGGCCGCCATAGCGCAGGAAATGACGGAGGACCTCGATATCCTCGAAACTTTGCAGGAACATTTCTTCGTGATTGCCGCAAAGCGCGCGCACCCGCCGCCGCCGCGCGAGCGCGCGCGCCGCAGCGATCACCCCGGCGCTGTCCGGTCCCCGGTCGATGAGGTCACCCAGCAACACAATGGTTGTACGCGCTGCTGCCCGGTCGGCGTCGTCGGCATCGATGGCCGCGATCAGCGCGCCGAACAGGTCGCTGCGGCCATGCACGTCGCCGACGGCATAGACCCGCTGACCCGCCGGAATGGCGGCTGTAGGCTGCGCGGGCTGCGAAGCGACAAGCTTGCGGAGTTTCTTGAACATGGGATGCTGCTGGTGCGGGGCCATAGAGGCACGCGCGCGCCGCGACAAGCGTCAGCCTTGCAGGTGCGAGCGTTGCACAGAAGCAACAGACAGCATGCGATTCATTTGTCCGGTGAAATTTCTCTTGTGCAATGCAGCATTGCCGTGCAGACAGTCCGGGTAATCACGTGATGTCGCCCAGAAACGAGGCGCACCGTGAGCACGCAGGTGGGACGAAGCAGTATTAACCGTGAGGGAATAACTATGCTTACGTCCATTCGCGGCCTGATGGCCGCTGCACTTCTCGCTGGTGGCATGCTCACCGCCGCTCCCGCTTTCGCCGACGAGGCAGATCCGCCGAGCGAATTCACCATCACCGGCAATGTTGCACTGGTCAGCGACTACCGGTTCCGTGGTCTGTCGTTCACGGCCGGTGATCCCGCCATCCAGGGCGGCATCAACATCAATCACAAGAGCGGCTTCTACGTCGGCGCCTGGGGTTCGAATCTTGAAGATTCGCCGGTTTACGGCAGCATGGAACTTGACCTGTTCGGCGGCTGGACCGGTCCGATTGGCTCGGGCATCACCGCCGATGTCGGGCTGCTCTATTATGCCTATCCCAACGGCAAGGTCGGCAAGGCTGAATACTTCGAGCCTTACGCCTCGCTTTCGACCACATTGGGCCCGGCCAGTGCAAAGATTGGCGTAGCCTATGCCTGGTCGCAAGACGCGCTGGGCGGTGATGATAACGTCTATCTCTACACCGATTGGGGTGTTGGCATCCCCAACACGCCGATCTCGCTCTCGGCCCACCTTGGTTATGCAGACGGCGTCCAGTCGCCCAAGCTGTTGACCGGCGCGGGCACCGGCGGCGGGCTCGACTGGGCACTGGGAGCCTCGGTCAACATCACCAAGAACCTCTCGCTCGGCGCCACCTACATCGGCACCGAAGGCAATTCGATCGACGACTTCTCCGACGATGCCATCGTCGGCACGCTGAAACTTTCGTTCTAAGCAGCCTGATTATCGCATCGCTTTCGCAAAAACCGGTTCCCACTTTTTTGCGCGATGCTTGAGATCCAGCAGGGGGATGGGGCCCGCTCCGGCATATGCCGGGGCGGGCCTTCCTTGTTCTAGCGCAGGTAAAAGTCGATCGTGGTCACCACTCGGACCCGCTTGTAAGGCGAATCCATCGGCCCGCTGCCGCCTTCGCCCTCGACACCCGAGTCGCCATCGCGCGCGGCAATCGAGAAATAGCCCTGGCTGGCGCTCTTGATCGAACCCACCGAGGTGCCGCTATCCTGGGCGAACTGTTCTGCGGAAGCGCGCGCGTCCTTGGTCGCCTGGGCAATCATTCCCGGCTTGATTGCATTGAGCCCGGTGAAGCGGAAGCGCATTCCAGAGCCGTCTTCCAGCACGACCCCGCGCTGCACCAGCTCAAACTGGCGGCGCGCCGCCTCCTGCGCGCGCTTGATGTCGGCAGTGCGCAAGACCATGGTCTGGCGCACGGTCACCTCAGGCACGCCGTTGTTCGAATATTGCGACACATTGACGCCGGCGGGCTGCAAGGCATCGCCCGGAAAGCCCAGATCCTTGAAGTAGCCGCGGATCGCCGCGCTATCGCCTTCGGCATCGGCCTGCGCTGCGGCAAGATCACCGGCCTTGGCCGAATAGGTCAGCGTCCAGGTGGCGAGATCAGCGTTGACATCGCGCTCAGCCAGCCCGCGCACCGTGACCGAGCGATCTGCTTCGCGCGCGCGCACCAGACCGTTGCCGAGCAGATAGCCGCCAACGATCAGCCCCAGGGTTATCACCCCGGCAGAGGCCACCCAGCGGCGGTTGTCGCCATCACGAAAGAATGCACTGGCGGATGTGCGGATATCGGGGTTAGGGTCGGTCATCACGCAGGCTCCCTGTTAAATTTCCGAATGGATGCGCCCGTCAGGCTTACTGCACGATGAACCGTTTATTGTATACGACGAATGGAGTGAATGTGACGAAATATCTCCACACGATGATCCGTGTCAGCGATCCCGAAGCGACCATCCGCCTGTTCGAATTGATCGGCCTGCGCGAAATCCGCCGCCATGACAGCGAGCCTGGCAAGTTCAGCCTGATCTTCCTTGCCGCGCCGGGGCAGGAAGGCGTGGCGGAAGTCGAACTGACGCACAACTGGGGCGAGGCGGACTATGCCGGCGGGCGCAATTTCGGCCACCTCGCCTATGCGGTCGATGATATCTACAACACATGCCAGTTGCTGTCCGACGCTGGCGTCACAATCAATCGACCCCCGCGCGACGGCCGCATGGCCTTCATCCGCACGCCCGACAACATCTCGATCGAACTGCTCCAGGCGGGCGAGGCACTGGCACCGCAGGAGCCATGGTCGAGCATGGGCAATATGGGGGAATGGTGATTTTATAGGCGGCGCATCAGAAATCGGCGCACGGGGGCGTCGTAAAAGCGATCCAGAAGTTCGGCCAGAATGAGCAGTCCCAGTAACAAGCCTGCGCCGAAGATCATTTGATCGAACTGGACCGCGAGCTTTGCCTGCGCCGCGGCAGCCAGAGCGATGATCGGAAAGTGGATGGCGTAGATCGCATAGGACCATTGTCCCAGCTTCTTGCAGGCCCTAGCCCACAGCCCCGACGGCTCGACTGTTGCGGAACAGGCAACCAGCAGGGGATAGCCGATCAGGATCAGCGGCGCTGAAAACGGACCCGGATTTACCCAGATGCATACGGAGAACAGCGCCAGACAATGCCATGGCCGCAGCCAGCCGGGCC
>JANLSP010000614.1:0-9576 GCA_031362485.1 Novosphingobium sp. | reverse complement strand
ATCCTGCATCATGGCAGTGGCGAACAACAGGCGCTCTACCTGCCCAAGCTGGTCAGCGGCGAATGGAGCGGCACGATGAACCTGACCGAGCCACAGGCCGGCTCGGATGTCGGCGCCTTGCGCACCATGGCGACCCCGATTCCGGACGGAGAGCATGCGGGCAAGTGGCGGATCAAGGGCACCAAGATCTACATCACCTGGGGCGAACACGAACTGGCGGAGAATATCGTGCATCTGGTGCTGGCGCGCACCCCGGGCTCACCCGCCGGTTCGCGCGGAATTTCGCTGTTCATCGTGCCCAAGTACCTGCCCGATGCGGCCGGCGCGCCGGGCCGGCGCAACGACCTGCGCGTCGTCAGCCTTGAGCACAAACTTGGCATCCACGCCTCGCCGACCTGCGTGATGAGCTATGGTGACAATGACGATTGCATCGGCGAGCTCATCGGCCACGAGAACGAAGGCCTCAAGGCGATGTTCACGATGATGAATTCGGCGCGGATCAATGTCGGCAGCCAGGGCGTGCAGCTGGCGGGCCGCGCCGTGAGCCAGGCCATGGCTTTCGCGGCGGACCGCGTGCAGTCCGCCCGCGCCGGCTCAGCGGACAAGTCGCCGGTCGCTATTGTCGAACACCCCGATGTGCGGCGGATGCTGCTACGGATGCGCGCGCTCACCGAAGCGGCGCGGGCCTTGCTCTACTACACTGCCGGCCAGGTCGATCGCGGCGCGCTGGGCGATGAAACCGCAGGCCGCCGCGCCGACCTGTTGGTGCCGCTGCTCAAGGCCTGGGGCACTGATGTCGGCATGGAAGTGACCAGCCTCAACATTCAGGTGCATGGCGGCATGGGCTTTATCGAGGAGACCGGCGCCGCCCAGCTGTTCCGCGATGCGCGCATCCCGCCGATCTACGAAGGCACTAATGGCATCCAGGCCGCCGATCTCGTCACCCGCAAGCTGGGCATGGATCAGGGCGGCGTGCTGGCGGCACTGATGGCCGAAATCGTGCGTGATGCGAAGGACGAGGCCGCTCTGGCCGCGCTTGCCAGCGACTGCGCGCAGATTGGCACGTGGATGCTGAACGAAGCCAGCCTCGATGACCGACTGGCAGGCAGCGTGCCCTATCTGACCATGTGCGCGGTTGCAGTTGGCGGCTGGCAATTGCTGCGGCAGGCACGTGCCGCTGGCAGCGCAGACGCCCCCGCCGGGCTGGCGGCTGCCAAGCCAGTGGTCTCGCGCTTTTTCCTCGATTCCATTGCACCCGAGGCGGCTGGCCTCCGCGCGTCAGCAACGGCGGGCGCCGCGGTGCTCTATGCGCTTGATGCAGCGGCACTTGCAGGATGAGCGCAGCCCAAGACGAGCTCTCCCGAATCGCCGCAGCGCTTGAACGTCTCACTCCGCCGCCGCCGCAACCGCAGGACTGGCGGGGCCATCCCGCCTATGTATGGCAGGGCCTGAGCGCCCGCGCGGTGCCCACAATCGAAGCGCCGGCGCTGGGTCTGCTGCGAGGCATCGATGCGCAAAAGGCGCTGGTTGCCGAGAACATCGTCCGCCTCGCCCGCGGCCACGCGGCGCACGACATGCTGCTGTGGGGCTCGCGCGGAATGGGCAAGTCCGCTTTGCTGCGCTCCGCAATGGTCGCGGCGCAGGCAGATAACCCGCAGTCGATCGCGTTGGTCCAGGTCGCGCCCGATGCCCTGTCATCGCTTGCCGCGCTGTTTGGCACCCTGTCCGAGTCCGAACGCCGGTTTCTCGTCTATATTGACGATCTCGGCTTTGAAGAGGGCGACAGCAGCGGTCCCCGGGCGCTCAGAAGCTGGCTGGAAGGGGGCGTTGAAGCCCGCCCCGGAAATGTCCGCATCGCTGTCACTGCCAATCGCCGGGCCATCGTGCCCCGGCACTTGTCCGAGCAGGACGATCCGATCAATCCGCGCGATGCCGTCGACGACAAGCTGGCACTGGCAGACCGCTTCGGGCTTTCCATCGGCTTCCATGCCTGCAGCCAGGACAACTACCTCGCGATCATCGCGGGCTATGCGGCAGAATATGCGCTCGAATGGTCCGAGGCCGAAGCGCTCGAATGGTCAAAGCGGCGCGGCGCGCGGTCGGGCCGGGTGGCCTGGCAATATGTCACCGAGCTGGCCGGGCGGGGTGGCGTGGCGCTTTGACCACTACTGGGAAACGTGGATTTCATCCGATTTGAAATCCGCCTGCATCTGCCGTGAGGGATCCCCGGTCAGTTCGCGTTGCGGCGGCATCCTGGCAGTGACCACTGCCTTGGGAGCTGCTGACGGCGCCGCGCCCGGCGCGATGACGCGCCAGATCACGCCTCCGGTGTCATCGCTGACCAGCAGGCCGCCACCTTTGTCCCACGCCAGCCAGACCGGACGCCCGTGCGCCTGGTTGCCTTTGCCGGAGAGAAAGCCCGTCAGAATCGGCTGCGGCTTGCCCAGTGGATTGCCGTTGGCATCGAAGCCAACAAACACCACGTCATAGCCCGACAGTGGCTTGCGATTCCACGAGCCGTGGCGGGCGATGAACGCGCCATTGGCAAATGCGGGGCCGAGGCGCTGCCCGCCAACCGCAAAGCGCAGGCCAAGCGCCGAAACATGCGCGCCGAGTGCAAATTCTGGCTTTCGCGCATATTCGCTGAGGAATTCGGGCATCGGGTCCTTCACCCGCCAGTCCATGATGTCCCGCCAATAGACCCAAGGCCAGCCATACTGCACGCCGATGGGAACATTGGTGAGATAGTCTGGCACCAGATCGGGCCCCAGCATGTCGCGTTCCTGCACGGTCGCCCACAGTTCGCCGCTGGACGGGTTCCAGTCCATGCCATTGGGATTGCGCATGCCATTGGCAAACTGCCGGCTGCTGCCGCTGGCCAGATCAAGCTCCCAGATCGCCGCCCGGCCCTGTTCAATGGCCATGCCATTTTCGCCGATGTTGGAAGCGGAACCCACCGCGACGTAGAGCTTCTTGCCATCCGGGCTCAGCGCAAGATTGCGCATCCAGTGGTTGCCGCCGCCGGGCAAATCCATGATTTTTTTCGGTTGTGTGGTCAGCTCGGTGGCGCCAGGAGCAAAATCGAAAGAAAGCACGGCATTGTGATTGGCAACATAGAGCTTGCCCGCTGCCCAGGCCATGCCCGATGGCGAGGCCAGCCCGTCACTACGCAAGGTGAAGCGCGATTCCGCTGCGCCATTGCCGTCGGCGTCGCGCAGCAGCACGATCCGGTTGGGCGAAGCGTCGCCGGCACCGACCTTGCTCATGAACCACCCCATGACAAACCCGGTCAGCCCTCCCGATCCTTCGCGCGGCGGCGAATTGGTCTCGGCAACCAGCACATCGCCGTTGGGCAGCGTCAGCAAGGTGCGCGGATGATTGAGCCCTTCAGCAAACCGCATGACCGCAAGCCCGGCGGCGGGTCTGGGCGCTTCGCCTTTGTTCCAGCCGACCGGATCAACCAATCCGACACTCGGGATGAATTCCGAATCGGCTTCGACCAGCAAAGGGTCCTTGCCAGTCGCTGCCATGGGATCAAGATCAGAGGGATTGCCCCGGATCACCCATGCGGCAAACAAAGCCACGGCCAGGGCAATAACGCCCAGCCAGATAAATATCTTGCGTCTGGTTCCACTCATGCAAACCGAGATAAGCGCCAAGAGCCTTTGCGGCAATGGCGCTCTGGCCTATCTCTTGCGGCATGTTTGATTTCACACCCGATCCTGACCAGCCCAAACCCCAGCTTTATGCCGCGCTGGTCGATGCCGCCGCCGCCTTGACTGAGGGTGAGCCCGACCCGGTGGCCAACATGGCGAACATCGCAGCCCTGATCTGGCAATTCGTGCCCGGGCTCAACTGGGCGGGTTTCTATCGCATGGAAGACGACGGGCTGGTGCTGGGTCCTTTTCAAGGCAAGCCCGCCTGCATCCGAATTGCGCTTGGCGCAGGCGTTTGCGGCACGGCTGCAGCGAGCGGCGCAACCCAGCTTATCGCCGACGTGCATGCCTTCCCCGGCCATATTGCCTGTGACGCAGCCAGCCGGTCCGAGCTGGTTGTGCCGGTGTTGCGCCAGGGCGCAGTGGTGGCGATCATCGACCTCGACAGTCCGTTGCTTGCTCGCTTCGATGCGCAGGATGCAGAGGGCATCGAGCGCCTGGCCGCCCGGATTGCCTCTGTTATCTGACCTTTGCAGCCTGCCCCGAAGTGGGACAACACAATCTGGCTCGGCGGCCGGGCTTGGTTTTTCGCGCCTGACGATGCTAAATTTCGCGTTAAGGCCGGGAATCGTCTGCAGGCCACATGGGGATTGCTATGTCTATTCGCCGATTTGCCATGACTTGCGGGCCGCTGGCCGGCCTCGCGCTGGTCCTCGCCACCCCTGCTCTTGCCAATCCGGCAATGCCCCATCACCAGCTTCCGGCGGCACCCGGAATGGTGATGCCAGGCGCACCGATGCTGCCCGGATCGCCCCAGTTGGACGGCGCGCCGGACATGCGCCCGGTCTGGCAGGGCGCCGCCGCCCCGATGTTACCCGATTCGCGCGCGCGTGATGCCTGGATGGATGAATGTCACCGCCGCACCGCGAGGTATTACGGCGGCTCTCGCAGAAGTTGGCGCCACCACAACGATTGGCGCCGCGATGATCGTGCCTACAGCTATTGCGAGGCCTATTTCGACGATTATTACCGCACCTATGCGCAGCGCAGCCATGGTTACGCCATGCCAATGTATGCTGCGCCGATGATGATGTCGCATGCTCCCATGGCCCAACCGGCCAGGGAGAATTGCGTGGAAACAGTGACGACCGAATATGTGCCGATTCGCACGCGCTATATCCCGCGCCGCCCGGCCCCGCGCCGCGTCGTCCCCGACAAGCGGGTGCGTGACAAGCGCATGTTGATGGATTGATTCCAGCCGAAATTTCGGCGACGGAATTCAGATCCCGCCGCCGGTCAACCGCTGGCAAATCAGATCAAGCTGATCAAGCGTCCGGTAGCGAATGGTGACCGCGCCAGAGCGCGGATCGGCATCAGCATTGATCCGCACCGCAAGCCCCAGAAATTCCTCGAGATGGCTCTGCACGGCGGCAATATCGGCGGCGTCTTCCGACTGGCGCGCCTGACGGGTGCGGCGCAAAGTGCCCTCGCCCTGCTGACGGCGCCGAACGAGACTTTCAACCTCGCGGACCGAAAGGTGCTTGGCCACCGCGGCCTCGGCAATTGCCGCCGCATCCTCGACGCCGATCAAGGCGCGAGCATGGCCCATGGCCAGTTTGCCCGTCTCAACCAGTGCCAGCACCGGCTCCGGCAAGGCCAGCAGGCGTTGTAGATTGGCGACATGGCTGCGCGACTTGTCGACCATGCCAGCAATTTCGGTCTGGGTCAGTCCTTCGCGTGTCGCCAGCCGCTGATAGGCGCGGGCCTCCTCAATCGGATTGAGGTCTTCGCGCTGCAGGTTCTCGATCAGGGCCAGCGCCATCACTTCGCGCTCCCCCAGATCGCGAATTAATGCAGGTATTTCATGAAGTTGTGCCCTTTGAGCGGCACGCCAGCGGCGCTCGCCGGCAACCAGCTGATAGCGCCCGTCTCCTTGCGGTCGCACGATAATCGGTTGAATGACCCCCCGCGCCGCGATTGACGCAGCCAACTCGTCAAGTGCCGCTTCATCGAAATGGCGGCGTGGCTGCTCAGGGTGTGGAGCAATCGAAGCGATCGCCAGCATGGCAAGGCCAGAAGCGACTGCATCGGCCTCGCCTGCTTGGCGAGCGACAACCAGCGGCTCTTCCCGGCGAATTTCCCCCATCAGCGCGCCAAGACCGCGCCCCAGAGCCATCGGCTTGCGGCGGGGCGCCGGCGCATTCTCGTCGAGCCGGGTTTCGGACTTGTTGGGATCGTGACTCATGCTGCCTTCCTCTGCTGTGGCAAGCGGGCAATCAGTTCTCGCGCCAAGGCCATATAGGCCCGGCTGCCCGTGCAATTGATATCATAAACCAACGCCGGCAAGCCATGGCTGGGTGCTTCCGATAGCTTGACGTTGCGCGGGATCACGGTCTCGAACACCAGATCGCCGAGGCATGAGCGGACATCGTCGGCAACCTGATCGGTCAGCCGATTGCGCCGGTCAAACATGGTCAGCGCCACTCCGACGATGCCGAGCTCGGGATTGAAGCGCTGCTGCACCCGTTCAACGGTCTGCAACAGGTGGCTGAGCCCTTCCAGCGCAAAGAATTCGCATTGCAGCGGCACCAGCAGGGTATTCGCCGCCGTGAGCGCGTTGAGCGTCAGCAGGCCGAGCGAGGGCGGGCAATCGATCACGCAAATGTCGAAACGGGCGGCCTGATCCAGAATGCGGCGCAAGCGCCCGGTGCGATCCTCGACCGAAACCAGCTCGATCTCCGCGCCCGAAAGATCCACCGTCGCGGGAATAATCTCGAGACCGGGTATGTTGGTCGGCTGGGTGCATTCAGCGAGCGGCGCATTCTCCACCAGCAGGTTATAGCTCGAACTGCCGCGTCGATCATTGGCGATGCCCAGACCGGTCGAGGCATTGCCTTGCGGATCGAGATCGATCAGCAGCACTTTCCACCCCGTCGCGGCCAGCGCAGTGGCTATGTTGATTGCCGTCGTGGTCTTGCCGACGCCGCCCTTCTGGTTGGCAATGGCGATGCTGATCACGATCTGCGTCCTTTCCGGGCCTGCAAGGTGCCCGTCACGATTCCGGCTTCCGGGTCGGTCAGCGATTGTTCCACGTGGAACAGGTGATGCCAACCGTGCAGGTCCTGCAATTCCTGATGCGCCGAACGGCCCTTCGGCAACAGCCATTGCGTGTCGATTGTGGAAAAACGCGCGGATAAGTCCAGCAATCGTGCAAGCGGCGCAAATGCGCGCGCAGAAATCGCCGCCATCGGCACGGATTCGAACTTTTCCAATTTCGTGGAGACCACCCGAACCTGTGCCAAATCGAGAGCCTGGCGGGCCCTTTCGAGCCAGTCAGCCCTGAGACTTCGCGATTCGACCAAAATCACCTGCCAGTCAGGACGCAGCGCTGCTATGACCAGCCCGGGAAAGCCAGCGCCCGATCCCAGATCAAGCCAGGGTGAAAGCGATCCTCCCCGGGATTGGAGCAGCAATTGGGCCGAATCGGCAATGTGCCGCTGCCACACCGCACCGAGGCTGGCTTGCGAGACCAGATTCTGGCGCTGGTTCTCTTCCGTCAACAGCAACACCAGTTGTTCGAGCCTCGCGAAGGCAGTGGCGTCGCATTCAGGCAGGCCGCGCACCCAATCGCGCGCCTCATCCTCGCTGGCAATCATGCTGCAATTCGCCGCGCGTGAACGAGCAGGGCAGCAAGTGCTGCCGGGGTCACTCCGGGAACCCTGCCTGCCGCCGCCAGCGTCGCCGGGCGTGCACGCATCAGACGCTCGACCATTTCAGTCGAGAGCCCGGGGATCGAGGCATAAGCAAATTGATCGCCCAGAGGCAGTGCCTCGCTCGCGCGCAGTTCGCGCAGTTCGCTGTCCTGCCGCGCCAAATAGGGGGCGTAGGCTGCGTCTTCCGCAACCTCATCGGCGAGGTCAGCGTCGGCGGGCAAGCCGCCCTCGATGAAAGGCGCCAGTGCGGCAAGATCGACCCCGCCAAAGCGCAGCCACTCGCGCAAGGACTGCCGACCGCTATCAGGGCGCACCGGCAGCCCGGCCGCCGCAAGCGTATGGGCAGTCACCTGACACTCGAGCGCACCTTCCAGCGTTGCCTTGGTCTCGTTGCGCTGCTCAAACCACGCCTGGCGCGATAGGCCGATACAGCCCGCCACTTGCGCCAACGGAGTCAGCCGGGTTGAGGCGTTGTTCGCGCGCAGCCGCAATCTGTATTCGGCGCGGGCGGTGAGCATGCGATAGGGCTCGGAGACGCCCTGCAGGGTCAGATCATCCACCATTACCGCCATATAGCTGTTGGCCCGGTCAAGCGGCGCCGGGGCGCGGCCCAGTACCTCGGCCGCCGCATGCATCCCCGCAATGAGACCCTGCGCCGCTGCTTCTTCATAGCCAGTCGTGCCGTTGATCTGTCCGGCACAATAGAGCCCGGGGATAGCGCGCAATTCGAGGCTTGCCCGCAATGCGCGCGGATCGATGTGATCGTATTCGACCGCATACCCCGGAACCACAATTTCGACATTCTCAAGCCCGTCCATGGTGCGCAGCATGGCGAGCTGGACATCGACTGGCAGCGAAGTGCTGATCCCGTTGGGATAGACGAGGTGTGTGCTCAGGCCTTCAGGCTCCAGAAACACCTGATGCGAAGTACGATCGGCAAAGCGATGGATCTTGTCCTCGATCGAGGGGCAATAGCGCGGCCCCTGCGCACCGATTGCCCCCGAAAACAGCGGCGAACGGTGCAGGTTGGCGCGGATCACGTCATGGCTGCGTTCGTTGGTGCGGCTGATGGCGCAGAACACTTGCGGGTTGGCCCGCGCGGGCGTCAACGCAGACATGCACCAGGGCTCAGGGTCGCTCGGCTGTTCGGGCAGGACCGCCCAATCAATGGTGCGGCCATCAAGCCTGGGCGGCGTGCCGGTCTTTAGCCGCGCCATTGGCAGATCGGATTCGCGAAGCTGGCGCGCGAGCACCTGCGCCGAATCCTCGCCGATGCGCCCGCCAGTCATGCGCTCCTCGCCGCGAAACAGCGTGCCGCCGAGAAATGTTCCGGTGCACAGAACCACCGCCCGCGCCGCAAGCGTTGTGGCGTCGGCAAGCTGCACGCCCACAGCCCGCCCGCCTTCCAGCAGCAACCCTGCGGCCTCGCCCGCGACCAGCGTCAAATCGCCCTGCTCGCCGAGCAAAGACTGGATCGCCGCCTTGAACAACTTGCGGTCAGCCTGCACGCGCGGCCCCTGCACCGCGCTGCCCTTCGAGCGATTGAGCATCCGATAGTGAATCGCCGCAGTATCCGCTGCCCGCGCGATCAGCCCGTCAAAGGCATCGACTTCGCGCACGAGATGGCCTTTGCCCAGCCCGCCGATTGCGGGATTGCAGCTCATGGCGCCAATCGCATCGAGATCGAACGACACCAGCGCCACCCGCGCGCCCATGCGCGCGGCGACTGCCGCCGCCTCGACGCCTGCATGGCCGCCGCCGATAACGATGGTGTCAAATTGGGTGGATGAGCAGGCCATTGTCCTCGCGCCTTTAGCCGAGCGGCGGGACCGGGTCAAAATGGCAATGTTCCACGTGGAACGTCACTTGCCGATACAGAACCGGCCGAACAGCGCATCCAGCATGTCCTCGCTCGTTGTTTGCCCCAACAGGGCATCGAAGGCCAGCCGCGCAAGGCGCAGGTTTTCGGCGACCAGCAGCGGATCGCTATGGGCCCCGGCTGCCACCAGCGCGGCTTCAGCCTCGGCGAGCAACCGGTGCTGGCGCGCATTGAGCGCTGCCTGGCCGGGGCGGGGCATCGCGGCGCGAGCGGTCTCAACGAGATCACCGCGCAGCGCGGCAATCCCCGCGCCGGTCAGGCCGGAGACCCGGTGGCGCGGCGCCAGTTTGCTATTGTGCCCTGCGCGGTCGATTTGCGGTTCGATTTC
>JANLSP010000604.1:0-13723 GCA_031362485.1 Novosphingobium sp. | reverse complement strand
CTCATCCAGGCGCACCAGACCGCCGAGCATGGCGGCGACACCTGCTTTGCCAGCATGATCGCTGCCTGGGAGCTCTTGTCACCGCCTCTGCAGCGCTTGTTTGAGGGCTTGAATGCGGTGCATTCGACCGGGCCGCTGCTCGAGCGGACCCGCAATTCCGGCCTCTACGAATTCCCCGAAGCGGTCGCCAATGCGCCGCCGATGAGCCACCCGATCGCCGCCATTCACCCGGTGACGGGGCGCAGATATCTCAACGTCAATTCGCAGTGGGTCACGCATATTGAGGGGCTGGATGAAGCCGAGAGCGAGGCCCTCTTGCGCTTCCTGTTCGATCACCAGAAGAGTCCCGAAGTGCAAATCCGCCACCGCTGGCGGGAGGGCGACGTGGCCTTCTGGGACAACCGTTGCCTGCTGCACTATGCCGTCGCCGACTACGATACGCGACGGGTGATGCAGCGTGTGGTGCTGCGGAAAATTGGCGTTCGGGCGAAGGCGAAGGCCTTCCTTTAGAATTTGTCCAGCCGCTGCGTTTGAAGAGGAATAGGCTGATATGCTGACCAAAGAGCAAAACGAGCTGTTGACCCGGGTCGAGGGCGATGCGCCGATGGGGCGCCTGATGCGCGAGAATTACTGGTTCCCCTTCGCGCTGGCATCGCAGCTCGTGCCCGGCGATGCGCCCTTCATGGTACGGCTGCTGGGCCGCAACTATATCGCCCTGCGCGCTCCGGATGGCCGGTTGGGGTTTTTCGACGAGAATTGCCCCCATCGCGGCGCCTCGCTTGCCCTCGCCCGAGTTGAGCATGGCGGCCGGCTGCGGTGCATTTTCCACGCCTGGGAGTTCGACATTGAGGGCAACGCTACCGACTGTCCGACCGAGCCGCCAGAACGCGCCGAGGCCTTCTGCGCGCGGGTCAAGCTCAAGCGCTATCCGGTCCAGGAGGCAGGCGGTCTGGTCTGGGTCTGGCTTGGCATGGGCGAAGCGCCGCCGTTTCCCGAACTTCCTTTTGCCGGCGCGCTCGAGGAAAACTCGTTTCTCACGGCAACTATGGGCCAGTGCAACTGGCTGCAGGGCGTCGAGGGAACGCTCGATTCTGCGCATATCGGCACGCTGCACAAGACCTGGATCAGCGGCATCGCCGACCGCAACAAGGGCAATATCGGCATGTCGCTGGACGGCCCGCCGTACTACGACGCCGACTTGACCGATTACGGACTTCGCGCCGCTGCCTTGCGTCCGCTCACCGGCGGCAAGACCTATGCGCGCATTACGGAATATCTGATGCCCTTCGTCTGTCTGGCTGCATCGAACCACACGCGTGGGCAGGAAGGCGTGATCTTCATCATCGCGCCAGTCGATGACGAACGCCACATGATGTTTTTCGGGCTCTACTCTGATCGTGAAAAGCAGGACCCTGTCACCGCGGCAATTCAGCCCGAGGGCAAGCAGCCCGACCTTTTCAACTATTCACCGCTTCCCGGCGGCCGCGAAAACCGTTGGGGGCAAGACCGGGCGCTGATGAAGTCAGGCCATTTCACCGGTTTTGGCAACAACATCCTCGAAGAGGATATGGTCGTCCAGGCGAGCATGGGACCGATCGTCGACCGCACGCGCGAGTTCCTGTCTGCGACGGATATTGCTATCGTCAACACCCGGCGCATGCTGCTTGCTGCTCTGAGCGATTTCGAATCCGGCATTCTCCCTCCGGGCAGCGCAAGGCATAGCGAACCGGTCATCCTGCCCAATCCGGTCGATGTCGTCCTCGAACCCGGTTGCAGCTGGAAGGATGTCGCCGACCTGCCGGTGCCGGCCTAGGGACTTCAGGTCAGGCAGAGGTTTCCCGGTCCAGCAACGAACTCGGAACGGCAATCTGCAGGTCGAGCGCATCCTGCGCTGCGCTCTTGCCGAAGGGGTCGAACCTCAAGCTGACGGTGCAGCCGCCATCGAGCGCGCCTTTCAGCAGGAAGTTGAGCGAATGGCTGCCCGGCAGATAGTGCCGTTCGACTTCGCCATGCTCCCCCAGCATGAAGGCATAGTGCTGCTTGACGATGTCCTCGCTCATCGCAGCGGCAATGTAGGGCAGATAGTCGGCCCTGCGCGCGACGACGCCGACATTGCAGATGTCGCCCTTGTCGCCGCTACGCACCCAGGCAAGCTTGCTCAAGGGAACCGAGGTGTCGGTTTCTGCCGTCGGAAGAGGAATTGACGCGGCTGGCGATTCGGATGCGCTGGTGCCGTGAGCATTAGGTGCGACGATCTCGCTGCGGCCACCGAGCGTGACTTGCGGCGACAATTCGGCCGCCGGAATCATGAACGATTCCGAGCGGGCCATCGGGACCGGCATAAACATCATCATTGAGCCGGCAATGCCCGGCGCCATCGACACCGAGCCGGTGCCCATTTCCTTGAGCAACAATGCGAAAGCCGCCGCATCCTCCGCCTCGATCGTCATGCGGCAAAACACTTCGCGCGAGCCGCGCACCCGCGCATTGGCACCGTAGGATTCCTCGTCGCCGATAATCTCGATGCGGCTGCGGCGCAGCGGCGGCATGTTGCGTTCGCGCAGCATCCGCTCTCCGCGCTTGAATATAGACTCGGCGATGGCGCGCGCCTTGTCGCTGGCATCGGGCCCGCGCATCGGGAAGCCCCAGCTGGCGAACCAGCCATCGTCCCAGGTCGCGATTGCCTTGTAGTGGGGCCCCGGCGCGCGCCCTTTCGCGCCGCTCATTCGCACCTGGTCCTTGCCAAGTTGCTCGAAGGTGATTTCGCTGAAATCGACTACGACATCGGGCAGGCAGTAGCTGCGCGGATCGCCGATCTCGTAAAGCAATTGCTCCGCGACACCGCCGACACAGACCAGGCCGCCCGTCCCTTCAGGCTTGGTAATCACGGCTGACCCATCGGCGTAGCATTCTGCAATCGGATAGCCGATATCCGAATAGTCGCCCACCTCGCGCCAGTCAGTGAACAGGCCGCCGCTCGCCTGCGCGCCGCATTCGAGGATATGGCCGATCAGGGATCCCGCGGCGAGGCGATCATAGTCGTCTGGCAGCCAGCCAAATTCGTGGATCAGCGGACCCAGCGCCAACGCGCTGTCGACGACCCGGCCGGTGACGACAACATCGGCGCCAAGCGCAAGCGCCCGCGCGACCGGAAAGGCGCCGAGATAGGCGTTGATACCGCTATAGCTGACGCCTTGTGGCAGCGGCAGGGCAAGTTTGCCGGCGCTGCGCAGCTCGTCGGCACGATCGAGCAGGTTATCGCCGTTCACCACTGCGATTTTCGGCGCCAACCCCAATCTTTCCGCCGCCGCCTGCATTGCCGCGGCGCAGGCATGGGGATTGACCGCGCCGACATTGGAAATCAGCTTGACCTTGCGCGCCAGCAAATCCGGAAGGATGGCCGAGAACAGCTCCTCGGGAAAATACATGACATAGCCGGCCTGCGGATCCTGCTGCCGCGCGCGGCCGGCCTGCGGCATGAAATACTCGGACAGATAGTCGAGCATGACATAGTCGAGCGCGCCATCGCGGATGAGCCGCGGCACTGCCATTGTGCCGTCGCCATAGCCGGCGCTGCCACCCCCAATTCGCACGCTTCGCATAGCCCTATCGATTCCTCTCTTTGAGGGTCAACTCAGCGGCGCGCCTGCTGCACTTGCCCCACTCTAGCTTTGACCCGTAGTATCAAGCTTGGAACTCGTCTTTTTGATAGAGTGCGACAGCGAACTGGCTGAAGACCACCCTTGTGGCGTTTTATCGGCAAGGGCTTGCGAGAGGAGAAAGCGATGCTGGATCTCAAGATTTTCGGCGGAACGATTGTCGATGGGACTGGCCGTCCCGGCTTTGCGGGAGATATCGGCGTGATCGGTGGACGGATCGTTGCGGTTGGAGAAGTCAGCGAAGTGGCGCGCGAGACCCTGGATGCGAGCGGCAAGATTGTCTCCCCCGGCTTCATCGACGTCCATACCCATTATGACGCCCAGGTGTTCTGGGACCCGGCGCTCAGTCCCTCCTGCTTCCACGGTGTTACCACCGTGCTGGGCGGATTCTGCGGCTTTTCGGTCGCGCCGCTAACGCCCGAATCGGCCAAATATCTCGCGCCGATGCTGGCTCGGGTCGAGGGTATGCCGCTTGAGACGCTGCTCACCGCGGTGCCCTGGAACTGGCAGAGCTTCGGCGAGTATCTTGCTTTGCTCGAGGGCAAGATCGGGTTAAATGCCGGATTCTTCGCAGGACACAGCGCGATCCGCCGCATCGTCATGGGTGAGCGTGCAGTGGGTGAAAAGGCAAGCGACGACGATCTCGCGGCCATGAAAGCGCTGCTCGCCAAATCGCTTGAAGAAGGCGCGCTCGGTTTTTCAACTACAGTAGCCGAAACCCACAATGACGGGGATGGGAATGCGGTCCCTTCGCGCTGGGCGAGCCATGAGGAAATGGTTGAGCTGGCAGGGGTTGTGCGCGGTTATGCCGGCACGGGTCTAGAGATCGTTCACGGCAGGAATATCGACGATGAATTGCGCGACCTGATGGTTGAAATGTCGCTGGCCGGCCAGCGCACGATCAACTGGAATGCGCTGGCGGTGATCGACCATCCCGACACGATGGCGCGCGCGCAAAGCCAGCTTGCCGTCACCGATTTCGCCCGCGAACGCGGGGCCGAGATCATCGCCCTGACAATCCCCTCCTCGCTCGATTTCTACCTGAACTTCAAGACCGGCTTCATCCTGGATTCCAACCCGGGAGTGTGGCGCGAGATATTCAAGCTGGATCTCGAAGAACGCAAGCAGCGCTTCCGCGACCCGGAATTCCGGCGCCGAATGGCTGCCGATGTCGACGAAGTTGCCGACGATTCGGTGATGGTCTTCGCTGCGCGGCTGGCGAAATTCACCGTCGTTTCGGTGATGAGCGAGAACAACAAGAAATATGAAGGCAGGCAGGTCAGCGAGATCGCGGCCGCAGAGCAGCGCGATGCAATCGACGTTATCCTCGATATTGTGCTGGACGACGACCTGCTGACAATCTTCGCCCCGCATGTCGGCGGCAAGGACCACAGGTCATTCGAACTGCGCGGACAATTGTGGCAGGACGACCGCACGGTGATCGGCGCGTCGGATGCCGGCGCGCATCTCGACATGATCGACACTTTCGCCTTCTCGACCACCGTGCTGCAGGAAGGCGTGCGCAACCACAAGGTCATTGCGCTCGAGGAAGCGGTGCGGCTGATGACCGACCGCCCGGCACGTTTCATGGGGCTGGTTGATCGCGGCAGGCTCGAGCCAGGTTACCACGCCGATATCGTCGTCTTCGACCAGGACACAGTGGGGCGCGGGCCAACTTACAACCGCTACGACGTTCCCGGCGACCAGTTCCGCGTCTATCAGGACGCTATCGGCATCGAGCATGTCTTCGTCAACGGAGTCCAGGTGGTGCAAAACGGCGAGCATACTGGCAATCTGCCGGGCTCGGTGATGCGCTCTGGCCGTGACACGCAGACCGTGGCTCTCAATGCGCTGTGGGATGAAGCCACGCACGAGAGGTTGGCCGAAACGGCCGCGCAATAAATGACGATTGATCTCTATGGCGGTTACGGGGACGTACAACGCAATCTGGAGAGGACCGGATGATTGGCACCGAGACGATCGACCTAGCGGACCGGCTGGCAGCCGCGCGCGAAGGGTTCGGCGACGAGGTCCGGCTGACCGAACCCTATGCTGGCAGGCCTCCCTTGTGGATTGAACCGTCGGCCGAGGCGCTGCGCCGTGAGCCCGCTGCGGCGGCCCTATGGATGTCGGAGCACAAGGACCAGGTCGAAGCGTCGCTGCTCAGCTTCGGTGCGGTGGTGATGCGGGGCTTTGCCGTGCCCGACACCGATGATTTCGCGGCACTGATGGCGCCGTTCGCAACCTATGCCAAGGGCTACACTGCCGGGACTTCGGAGCGCAAGGTGATCAAGGGCGATGTGATGGAGTCCACCCGCACGGCCGAACACATCTATATCCTGCTTCATCAGGAAATGTCCTATATGCCGGACAATCCGCGCGGTCTGGCATTCTATTGCAAGTCGCCATCGCCGGTCGGCGGCGAGACCGTGATTGGCGACATGCGCGGATTGCTTGAAGCGCTTCCGCAAGAACTCGGCCAGCGTTTCATCGAAAATGGAATCCGCTATGTCCGAAACTGGCGCAACCGCGATTTGGACGACTGGCGCGCCGATCCGGTCTATCAGCATCACAGTTGGCAGGATCGCTTTGCCAGTGAGGACCGAGCGCTCGTGGGCGCGCAATTGCGCGAGCGCGGGGCCGATTTCCGTTGGGAAGACGATGGCAGCCTGACCTTCTGGACCGAGTTGCCTGGTATCACTTATCATCCGGTCACCGGCGAGCGGCTGTTTTTCAACCAGATGATCGCACAGACCAAGCATCGGGTGATGTTTGGCGGCAAGCAGGTTCACGAGGGCCCCTATGGCGACACGTTCGTTCGGCCGCATTTCGTCACCTTCAGCGACGGCACTTCGCTGAACGACGAGGCATATATGGTGATCCACAATGAAATGGAGCGCCGCAAGGTCGCCTTTCCCTGGCAGGCGGGCGACGTCATGATCCTAGAAAATAAATTTACCGCTCATGGCCGCCATCCTTATGAGGGACCACGCGATATTCAGGTGAAGCTGCTCGGATAGTTGATGTGCCAGAGCCCTTCGGTGTCACGAAGGCCGAAGCAGGCGGACTGCTCTGACTAAAGCGGAATGTTATAAACGCGCGCCGCGTTCGTGCTCATAACCTTCTTCCGCGATTCCTGCGATAGCTGGGCTAGCCCCTCCTCCATGTACTCCAGCGGTGCTGGATGGAGGCAGACGATGTGCGGGAAATCGGTTTCGAACATGCAGTTGTCCACGCCGACCTGCTCGATGACGTGGCTGAGGTCGTGCTTCTCGAACCAGAACGTGCCGTAAAAGTTCTTGCGGAAATACTCTGAAGGTTTGTGCAGAAGGTTCGACGGATTGATCAGTACCTTGAACTGGTAGTCGATCGATTCCAGGATGAACGGGATCCAGCCAATGCCGCTTTCTACCGAGACGAACTTCAACTTGGGGAAGCGGTCGAGCATTCCCGAATAGATAATGTTGCCGATGACCCGCCCATTGTCGATGAACATCATCGATCCTGCGAGACCCGAGCGGTGATTGACCGAGAGGGAGGGCCAGCCAGCGGTGCCGATCCAGTCCATCGACTGTTCTGATGCGCCGATGTGGAAGTTGATGGGCAAGTCCAGTTCCTCGCAAACTTCCCACAGCGGATTCCAGTATTCACAGCCAAGATCCGGCAGAAAGTTGCCTTGGGCATCCTTGTGTAGGTGCGGATCGGAATTGATGTTGATGCCGCGCAGACCGCTCGCATGGGTGCGTCTCGCCTCGGCCGCCGCCGCCTTGACATCCCACCACGGCAAGGCGGCCATTGGGAACAGGCGCTCGCCAGATTCCTCCTGCAACTCAATCATCGCATCGTTGTAGATCTGCGTTGAAATCAGGCGCAGCTCGGGATCGACGCCGGCGGTATTTTGGCCGCCGAATCCCATCACGTTGGGATAAACGATCTGGGCGTGGATATGCGCCTCGTCCATCAGCGCAACGCGTTCCGTCGCATCGTAGGATGCAGGGATGACGTCGGCATTGCGCCACGAGGTAAACTCGATTCCATTCGAGATGCGGCCGTCCCTATGGAATATGCTGGAGGCGGAGGCGCCAAGACCGATCGCGAGGTTGCCGTCGATAATCCATGACGGCACGCCGTTCACTTCGCCGATCTGCGGTACGCGGTCCTTGAACCTGGCTGGCGCGCGGCTCGTCCAAAGATCCTCGGGTTCGGAAAGGTGGGTGTCGACATCGATCACCTTGATGCCTGTCGTTGACTTTGCCGTGCGCTCGGAAGCGAAGGTGGCCATTGTTAATCTCCTATCTGTGCCTGGCCACTGCAAGGCCGAGCAGTCCGATATCAGCACGTGGCTGCGCGCTTCCGTGATACCGGCAGTCTAGCGGATCCGGACGGCGGGAACAGCATTTATTGATGGTCGTTCAATTTTATTCCTGTTCCAGATCGATCATGCGAAGCTTGCGCCGCGTGGCCTTCCACTCGCCTCACCTGCTCGCCGCAAATGCGTTCAGCTTCGCGATATTCACCGGAATCCCGGACATGCGCGGCATCGCGTTGATCGGCTCGACATGGCGGCGTGTGTCGATGAGCAGGTTGACGCAGCTGCCCCGGTCGGGATCGTCCCCGGGGAGGCCGCCGAAGCCATGCGCCATCGAGACGACGCCCGGCCGCAGGGCCTCGTCTTTCTCGGCGAAGGCATCGATCGATCCGAATTCGGATGAGATCCTGATGCAATCGCCGTTCTGCAAGTTCAACTCGCGCATGTCGCCGGCAGAGAGATAGGCGGGATTGTAAGGGCGGCGCTTCCTGACTTCGGAAAGGTGCCGGCCCGAACTGCAAAACACCTCACGCATGCGCCGACTCGAAAGGAGATGCGAAAAACGCGGGTCGCCATCCGCGCCCGGCGCCAAGTGATCTGCGCCCGAAGCCAGAAACTCGGCGAGCTCGGCCGCAACATCGGCAGGCATGACATCAAGCTTCGCTTCGGCGCCGGGCCGCGCCTCTCGAATAACGAGATCCGGCGCATCGACCACAATGCCGGCCTCAAGCGCTCGCAATTCATCGAGAGTGAAGCGCGATCCCCGCAGGCGGAGTTCCAGCAAATGCTGCCGGCTGGGCGGCTCATCCAGGCTGAGGCGCTCCTTGCCGTCGTATAAAATGGAGAGGCCCAGCCGCCTGGCAATCTCCCACATCATCAGCGTCTCTTCCATCACATCCGACCCCTGCGGCGGATCGACGGCGGCAGTCGTGTATTGGGTCCAGTTCTCGGGATAGAGCGGATAGCCGGCCAGGCTCAGCGGCAAATCCTCGCGTTCATACATCATCGTAGGCGCAAGGACGTAATCCGAGAGCCTGGCGGTTTCGGTCAGGAAGGGGTCGATCGTCACCAGCAGGTCGAGCGACTCGAACGCCTCGATGACCAACTGCTGGTTGGGAATGCCAACGACCGGGTTGGCGCCGACCACAAACAGCGCCCGGATCTGGCCGGGGCCAGGCGTGAGGATTTCCTCCGCCAGAGTCGAAGTGAGTTTTTCGCCGCCCACCGCGCCCGCGCCGCGGATGCGGCTGGGCGGCAGCGCCTCATAGGATCGCGGTGCAGCCACGACTTCGGCATGGAGCGGATAGTGCGGGCCGATCATGTCAGTCAGCGCGCGGTCCCCGGCGCGTTTCACCCGGCCGCAAATGAAAGTCAGGCAGTCAACGAGGTGCTGGGTAGTGTTGCCAAACGGCGCCATGCAGGGGCCAGTTCCGCAATAGGCGCTACCCTTGCCCGCATCGCGCGCGAACATTTTCGCCGCCGCGAGCAATTCACCCGGCTCCAGCCCGGCGCGGCGCGCAACCAGTGCTTCATCGAACGGTTCCACCGCCGCGCGCAAGTCCGCCATGCGCTGCGCGCCGATATGGCGCTCGCAGAAATCCTTGTCTTCCCAGCTATTGGCCAGGACCAGACGAATAAGCCCGGCCATGATCGCAACATCCTGGCCGGGCAGTGGTTGCAGCAGAAGATCGGCAAATTGCGCGGTCTCGGTCCGGCGCGGGTCAATACAGATGACCTTGGTGCCCTTGGCCTTGGCGCGTTTGAGCCGCCGCACGGGGTCGGCAGCCATGACCGGCAATCCGTGCGAGACCAGCGGGTTGACGCCAAGGATCAGGATCACTTCGGATTCGTCCAGATCATTCGTGCCTGCGCCCCATGCGCCCATGCGTTCGAACGAGATCACCTTTGCAGACTGGTCGATTGTCAGCGTAGAAAACAGCTGCGACGAGCCGATGGCCTGCATGAAGCCCGGCTGCATCGGCAGCCAGGTGGCGTTGAACGCCGATCCGCCGCCGACATACATGCCGACCGCTTCGGATCCGTGTTCGTCAATAATGCGTCGCAGGCGCTCGGCGATCTCGTCGAAAGCAGAGGTCAGCGCACTCTGGGCAAAACCGCCAGCCGTGCGGCGCAGCGGGTGCAGCAGGCGGTCTGGGCCATGGTGGTTCTCCTCAGCCTGCAATCCCTTCGCGCAGGCATAGCCGCGCGACATCGGTTGCGCCTTGTCGCCGCGGATTTCGACGATGCGGTCATCTTCATCGACTGTCAGCAATGTCCCGCAGCCTCCGCTGCAAATCCGACAGAAGGAATGTACCTGCCGCAGCATCACGCTATCTCCCAATGTCCTGTCCGCCGCCCCGTTGCGATCATCCAATCAAGGTGTCACTATAAGCGCGCCTGAGAAAGGCTGTTTGACCTGCCGCGACAATGGTCCCGGGCATCAGTCGTACGAATGTCCAGACACAGGAGAGAACGCCATGAGCCGTTTGCCCTTCGTCCCAGACCACAAACTGGATAACTTTTCCGCGAACGCGTCCACTGGCTTCGGGCGACTTCCGGGAAGTGCGTGTTGACGCACTTGCATGAGCGGGCAGGGGGCGAAAATGACGGATCTTTACGCACCATCGGCTGAAGACAAGATCCGCAGGACCATCGCCCGCTTCTGCCACTTCACCGACAAGGGCGATTTTGACAATTGGGTGCGGCTATTCGCCGAAGATGGTTGCTTCGTGCTGATGGACCAGGAGCACCGCGGCCATGCGGCCCTGCGCGCCTTCATCGAGCTGGATCAGCCGCCGGAACTCAGGGGGCTTCATCTCACCACTGATTCAGTGATCGAGATTGCGGGCGGGGAAGCGAAGGTCTGCTCGAACTTTATCTTCGTCGCCGACGGGAAGACGGCCAGCCTTGTCGTTGCCACCGGTCGTTATCACGACATGCTGGTGGAGGTCGGCGAGGAGTGGCTGTTCGCCCGGCGCGAGACCGAACTGGTCGGAACAGTCGCTTCCGAAGCGTGGGGCAGAGCGGCCAGATAGGGCCCATTCCTTGCCCCCACTTGTGAGCGTTGAGGAGCACCTTTGTGACCCCCAAGCCTTGAGCAAGGCCAGGGTTTTGCCCTTCCTAAGCCTATTCAAGGCCTTAGGCGGCAAATGGTGCCCAGAAGAGGACTCGAACCTCCACGCCCTTGCGAGCGCCAGCACCTGAAGCTGGTGCGTCTACCAATTCCGCCATCTGGGCACGGGGCGCATCGCCGCTTTGCGGTGCGCCGGGTAGGAGCGGGCCGATAGCGGGGCCGCTTGGCCCTTGTCAATGTCAATCGCAGTGTTCGGGTGCGAGGCGGTTGCGCGGGGGCGGCATGCCGTGGCATGGCGCAGGCAACCACACTGGAATTTGCGAAGGCATTATGGACAAGCAAGACGGATCGGCGCTGCGCGGCAAACAGGTGTTGCTGCTGGGCGGCAGCGGGTTTTTCGGACGGCATCTGGCAGGCGAGCTGCTGGCGTGTGGCGCGCGGCTGCGAATTGCCAGCCGTCAGCCGGAGCGCGCCTATGCGCTGAAGCCGCTGGGCAATCTCGGGCAGGTGCAGCTGCTTCGCTGCGATGTCACGCGGGATGACCAACTCGCAGCGGCACTGGCCGGGAGTGATGCAGTGGTCAATCTGGTGGGAGCCTTCGCCGGTGATCTCGATGCTTTGCAGGGGCGGGGCGCGGGACGCACCGCGCAACTGGCGCGCGCCGCTGGCGCCAAGGCCTTTGTGCAGATCTCGGCCATCGGTGCCGATGCCCAGTCAGAGGTTGCCTATGCCCGCACAAAGGGCGAAGGCGAGGCCGCCGTCCTGGCTGCCTTCCCCGGCGCGACGATCATCCGCCCTTCGTTGCTGTTCGGCCAGGACGACGCTTTCACAACCATGTTTGCGGGCCTGATCGCGATGCTGCCGGCGCTGCCGGTGTTCGGTCCGCAGGCGCCTCTGCAGCCGGTATTTGTCGACGATGCGGCGCGCGCGGTGGCGGCGGTGCTGTCCGATCCCGCGCAGCACGGCGGCAAGACCTTCGAGATCGCCGGGCCGGAAGTGGTGACCATGCTGGAGCTGCACCAGCGGCTTGCGGCGGCGCAGGGCCGCCAGCGCCTGTTCCTCGAGCTGCCCGATTTTGTTTCCTCAGCCTTTGCCGCATTGACCGGCTGGCTGCCCGGCGCGCCGCTTTCGCGCGACCAATGGGCGCTGCTCAGCCAGGGCAATGTCGCTTCGGGCAAGCTGCCTGGGCTGGGGGAGCTGGGCGTCGATGCCCATCCGCTGGGACTGTTTCTGGACCGCTGGATGGTGCGCTTTCGCAAGCATGGCCGGTTTGGCGAGAAGCCAAGAGCAACTTAACCATCGACGTCGCCATAACCTTCCGGCGGCTGGATACTGTCCTGCCGTTCGGTCAGCAGCGGGCGGAAGCTGGGGCGGCTCTTGAACACCGAATACCAGCCGCGCGCCTGTTCGTGGCCCGACCAGTCGATTCCGCCGAGATAATCGGCAACCGAAATCTGCGCGGCGGCAGCCAGATCGGCGAGGCTCATCGTCGCGCCGGCCAGCCAGGGGCGGCTGTCGATCAGGTAGTCGATGTAATAAAGGTGTTCGTGCGCCAGCTTCATCGCTTCGCGCAGTGCGCGGCTATCGGGTGATTGGCGCAGGACGATGCGCTTCTTCATCCGTTCGAGCAGCAGCGGCCCGGTGACGTCCTCAAAGAAATTCTCGTCAAACAGCGCGACCAGCCGGCGGATCTCGGCGCGCCCGGCCGCCGTGCCGGAAATCATCGCGTTGCGGTCAACCGTTTCCTCAAGATATTCGCAAATTGCCCGGCTATCGCACAGGGTGATGTCCTTTGCGGGATCGTGGAGCACCGGGGTACGCCCTGCCGGGTTGAGCTGGCGGAACTCGTCGCGCCCTTCCCAGGGGTTCTCGCGCCACAACTCATAGCCGATGCCTTTTTCGCCCATCAGCAGGCGCAACTTGCGGCTGAACGGGCAGAGCGGGAATTGGTAAAGTTGCCACATGGTTAGAGCCTATTGCCCAAGCCGCTTAGGGTCGTCCAGCCAGCGCGGTTCCGGGGATAGGTCGATTCAGGTGGATAACGTGCATCACGACCATTCGTGCTTCGCCTTACCGGTGCTCAGCATGCCCAGCGCGCCCACAGCCATCAGCGCCATGACCAGCATCAACAGCGAATCGTAAGTGCCGGTGCGGTCATGCAGCCAGCCGGCAGCGAACGGACCGATCGCGGCGAACAGCGCGCCGAAGGTTATGATGCCGCTGAACAGCGTGCCGAAAGCCTTGAGGCCGAAGTGACGGGTTGCCTGATAGAGCACCACATCGATCTCCGCGCCGGTGGCGAGGCCGAACATGCCGACCACGGCCAGCAGCACGCCGGTCCCCGGATTGCTCTGCAGCAGCAGCGCCGCGCCGATGACGGGGAGAAACTGCGTGCACATGCCGATCACGTGCCCGGGAAAACGATCAAGCAGGAAGCCGACGCCGAGCCGCGCGCCAAGCCCGACAATGCCCATAACGACAAACAGGCTCGCCGCATTGGCAGCAGAAATTCCCTTTTCGCCCAACATCAGGAAAAGATTGGTGGCGATCGTCATGTTGTAGAACGAGAAAGCGGCGAACGAGATCACCAGCCCCCGGAAGGCGCGCGTCCTGATGCCTTCGCCGAAAGTCAGGCCGGTCAGCGCCGGACCAGTCGCGGCGGCCTGCGTGCGTTCTGGTGGA
>JANLSP010000602.1:0-4332 GCA_031362485.1 Novosphingobium sp. | reverse complement strand
CGACAATTCGATCCCTCCACCACAAGGTCGTTTATCCTCACCAAGGGGTTCATTGATCGCGAAATTTTTTCCGTTGCGCCAAAGCTAGCATCGCGCGGGCAAGCCCGATGAACCTTTGATCGTGTCAAACCGACTTGGACTGATCTCGTGCTGGATGCATATGCGAACAGGAGTTTCAGAGATGCGCACTACACCTTCAATTATCGCAGTTGTTGTCCTCTCGGCATTGATGCTGAGCGCTGGACAGCTCCATGCAAAGCCCCGAAGCGGCTTGATCAAACACCGTCGACCCAGCGCGGCACTTTTGCGCGGCTCTGTCCCGCGCTCCAGGATCATTACAGCTCCCGCATCGCAGCGGAATGTCGGAAAAGGCAAAGCTGGCGTGGCCAATGGAACTGCCGCGACACCCTTGCCTCATGCGTGCTCAGCCTGCTGAAGCGGCGAACGCGCCTACCGCCGCCCAGCCCCGCCCAGCCGGAACAATCCCGCCCCGAACACCGGATCAGGCCCGGGCGCGCCCATATCCTGCGCCTGCGCGGCCACCTGCCGGCGCATCGCGGCGGGATCGCGGCCGCCGGCGCATGGCGGCATACGCAGCAGTGCGCCCGAGATGATTGCGGTGGCAAAGCTGGTGCCCGAGACCTGGCGGTAGCCGCCCGGCACATTGGCGAGCAGGCCGACGCCGACGCCGGTGACATCGATCTCCGGCCCGCGCGCAGCGTGGGCATAGCCGCGCAGTCGTTCGTCCGAGGCGGTCACGGCCAGCACCGCAGGGTGCCGCGCGGGGAACAGCACGGCGCTGGCGGGGCCGCCATTGCCGGCTGCCGCCGCGATACAAGTGCCCCCTCTGTCGATGCTGGCGAGCAGTTCGCCCAGCAGCCGGTCCTCGCGCCCGCCGAACGAAAGATTGAGCACGTCGGGACGCAGCCGCGCCGCCGCCTCCATGGCTTTGGCGATGTAGCGTGTCTGCGACATGCCGCTGGCGGCGCGGCCCGGATCGAAAGCGGCAAGGCTGACCAGTCGCGCGCCTTGCGCAATGCCATTGACCTCGCCGCCGCCGACCAGCAGCGAGGCGATCGCCGTGCCGTGCTCTGCGGGACTGGCCGATGTGCCATAGATGGTCTGCGAAACATCCGCACCGGCCAGCGCCGGATTGCGCAGCTCAATCGGCGTGTCGATCATCGCAATCGTGCCGCTGACCCGCATCTGCGCCGGGCGCGCAATACCCATCAGCCGGAAGCGCTTCGGCACCGACGTGCCAAGCGGCTGAAACTGGAAATTGGGTTGCGCCCACAGCGCGCCACCAATCGCCCCGAGGCGGGCCATGGCGGCATCGACCGTGTCTCCGGGCGCGAGCCCCGCGACCACCATCGCCTTGCCGATCGAGTCCAGCGGGGCATATTCGATCAACGTGACCCGCGTCTGCCCGGCGATGCGCGCGGCATCGGCTGCGGTTCCGGCGATGACGAAGATCACCTGGTCCTCGAGCCGGTCCGGGATGCTTTCGTCGCGCATATCGAGCGGCGGGGCGACCGGGGGCGCCTTGCGGAAATCGAGGTTGACGCCGATGCCGATATTGCCGACCGGGTTGGAGCTGGGGCGCGGCGGCGGATTGCGCCGGGGGCCGTCGATCATCTGAGCGCCGGCCATGCTGCCCAGCAGCACAAGCGCCAACCCCAATGCCGCGCGACGCTTCACTTGAGCCGGTCGGCGAAAGCAACCGAGCCTGATGCGCGCAGTGCCGCAAGCGCCTTGTCCGCATCGGCTCCGGGAACATCAAGCCGCACTGTCAGCCTGCCGTCGTCCGGTCCCCCAATCACCACCAGCGATTGCGCGCTGAGCAGTGCCTCGACATCCTGCCATTTCGCCTCCGGCTGCAACCGGATGATCAGCCTGGGTGCCTTGGCAGACCGAAGCTCGTCGTCCCCGGATGCAGTCTGATAGCTTTGCTCGCCGCGCTGCGACAGCAGGAACGCCGTCTGCGCCAGCAGCGCCAGCGCCAAGGCCAGTGAAACCGCCGGGTGCCAATTCGCGGGATGAAGATAGCCCAGCAAATCGCCGAGCCGGGCCGGCGGGGCAATCGCGTCCGGCTGTTCGTCCTGCGGCGGCGGGGGCAGCGGCTCGTCAAGCCGTTCGCTGATCCGCTCCAGCCGTTCCTCAAGATCGCCTGCGCCCGCCATCATCGCCTCGCCTCCCTGCTTCACCTGCATGGACAGCTGCTGCACTTCGGTCAATTGCTCGCGCAACTCGGCGCTCGCGGCCAGCGCCGCCTCGACCCGGGCGCGCTCGCCCAAGGCCAGCGTGCCGTTGACATAGAACGGCAGGATCTGCGCCAGCGCGTCAATATCGTCGGGTTTGGTCATGGGGTGAGTCCTGAAGTACTGCCGGTTTGACCACAGTCGTTGGCGCGCCGACCATGGTTAATTATCCGGCCTCGCCTGCTCGCAGCGAAAGCTCGGTGAGGAAAGCCAGAGCCGAGCGGCTGGGCAGGAAGAAATAGCCGCCCGCCCTGACCTCGACATAGCTTTCCATTCCGGTCAGCCGGATCGGGCCCGCCGGAGTCGGAATGGTGTAGCTGCGCTCTGCCGGGCAGCCAGACTGCGGATCGGGCACATTGCTGCCGAAGATCGGGTCGGGCTCGTTCGACAGGCCATGAAATCCCGGCGAATTGCACCAGAGCTGCTGGACGAATTCAAACTGGCGGGCAAGATCGGTGCACAGACTGACGAACAGCAGGCCTTTTTCCGTATCAGCGTCATCGGCGGCCATGCGGGTATATGTCCGGCCCCGCCGCAGCAGGCGGTGGCGGTTGGTGATGACCTGCTCGTCGGCATCTCCCGGCTGCTTGCTGTCGCGCGGATTGGTCCGGCGGATATGCGCGCCAAACGGGCAGGCCAAACCCTGCGGATCATCGCGGCCATAGGTGAAGTCGTTCTCGCGCTCGGCAGCGCGGCTGGCCCCGGCATCGGGATCGCCGGCTTTGGGGCTTGGCACCAAGACCGGATTGCCCACCAGCGGCCGGCCGTTGGGCCAGCGCCCCATCAGCTTGGCCTTGATCCAGTCCGCATCGGGATACTGGCCAATCATCTTGTAAAGATCGCGGTAAGCGGCCTGCCCGGGGTTGGCGGGGTCTGCAGTGCCGTTCATCTCTGCCGCCTTGATCCGAACAAATTCATCGAAGCCGTCGACGTCCTGTTTCAGTTCGCGGATAACCATATAGCTGCCGTTGCGGCCGAAATCGCGCAGCGCCTCTCCGTTCCGGGTGCGGTCGAAATCCGGATAGCGGCCGAGATCGGCCACCGAAAGCTGCGGCAAGCAGCGCGCGACATCGGCCTCGGGAGGCAGCAGGGAAGACCCGGGAAAGTAGCCCTGGCCGTTGGCGTAGCCGATGATGAATTCGCCGGGCTCAACAATATCGCGTTCGGGCACCGCCTTGGAGAAGCGCGCCGTGCCCCGGATCACTGGCTGGGAGATGCCGTCGCGATAGCCGAAATGCTCGAATTCGTGCTGGTCTTCTTCGCTCCGTGCCGGCGCACAAGCGGTCTGCTCGATCACCCGGCCGCCGTGATTGGCCAGCAATGCGTTGTGAACCTGGACGACGAAGGCCAGGTCCTCCATGCTTTCGGCATAGAGCAGCAGCGCCGCCTCGGCGACAGCTGGGCCGCCCTGCGTCGCAGCATCGCCCCAGCGCCAATGGCTGGCATCGGCTTTGCCAATGTCGCCAAGGATGCGCCCGCGCTGGACCATTCCGAGCCGGAACGCGGGTGGGAATGTCTGGGAAAGATCAGCAAAGCCACTGTCCGGCGCCGGAAATTTGGCCAGTCCTGCCGCTGAACAGGCGAGGAAGACCGCACGTCGGCACATCCGCATGGATTCATGATGCTGCTCCGCCCCGGGCGTCATCGCATCGGGTGATGCATCGCCAATGATCGGGCGATCGCCAAACGCCACGGTCAGCGAATGCGCCAGCGAATAGCCCGCAGGGTTGCTTTCCAGTACGCGCTGGTCAAGCAGACCGGCGATTTGGGCTGCATCGCTCTTCCCGTCGAATGTCAGCACCTCGCCGCGGATCCAGCTCAGCCATTCCCCCATGGGGGAGCCCGACGGCGGCAGTTGCACCGCCAGGCTCACCGAATATTTCAACCGGCCCAGCCCGGTGAATACGAGCGCCTGCACTTCATCGCTCTCTATGCGGTTTTCGAGACGCGGCATCGATCCGAAGCAGCGCAGCCATTCTTCCGCGTCATCCTGCGATTGCGCCCGCGCAACACCGGCATGGATCAGGGCATTGTTGCGGATCTGGTCGGTCGTCAGCGTCGGGAAGCGCGTGTA
>JANLSP010000531.1:0-2478 GCA_031362485.1 Novosphingobium sp. | reverse complement strand
CGCTCATGATCAAAGTGAAAGAGCTTCTCCCGGAGAATGAAATCTTCGAGCAGCGTCGGGCCGCGCGGTCCCGCCCTGAGGCTGTTCTGATCGTCGGCTATCGGATGACCATTCTGCGTGGTCATCGTCGCGTCGGGGTCGTTTGTCGACTGATGGGTTTCGCCGCCAATGCCCTGCAGTTCGCCAAAGCTGGTCGGCAAATCCGCTGCCGGATGGAGCTTGTCCGCAAGCTTTGCGCTCCTGCCTGATGATTTGGACAGTTCAGATTTGGATGGCTTGGTGGTCTTGGGCACGGTGCTTTCCTTTCGGTGACAAATGGGGGGACATGGGTTCGGGTGCGACAGCGGGCCAGACCTCGTGACCGATAAGCGGAAGCGAGGCGAACTGTGCTGCATCGAGATTGCAACGCACGGCGTCGGCCTCAACAATCAGATGCGCAGCGGCAATCGCGCGCAAATCCTCGCGAAGTACGCCCACCCCGCCCTGCCCAATCACGACATAGCTGAGCCGCTTGGTGTCGCAGTCGAGCATGGTGTCGATAATCTTGCCGACCGGCTTTCCGTCGCAATCATGGACCGCGGCACCGATTATCTGTCCGCCTGAAAAAAGAGTGGGATCATGGGGCCGCTTGCGACTGATGTCGGCGGCTGCTGCGCCGGCCTCCTCGTGCCTGGCCTTGCGTCCGAGCCAGCGCCATATGCCGACCAAGTTGACCAGAACCAGAAAGCCATTGGTGACGGCAATACTGATCTGCCCGTTAACAATGCCCGACGTTACCCAGGCGATGGAGCCGATGAAGAAAACGACGAAGCCCCAGCCGGTGGTACGCGTGCCAAGGTTTGCCGCGGTCATTGTGGCGGCGGTCACAGTTGCGGCAGTAGCGAATAAATCGACGAAGTCAGGCATGGGGATCGGGGACTTTTTTGCTCGAATGTTGTGCAAACGTTCAGGAGACTTGCGACCTTGCGATCATCACAGGTAAACTCGCCAAAAGTTCATTAGGTCCGGCCACCGGGGACGACGGGCTGCATTTCGCCGTTGCAGGCGTTCTGCGGACTCCTGCCTAATTTCGATTGCGTGGCACCGATCGCTTGTTTCGGCGTTTTAATCCCGGAGACAGACTGATGGCCGACAAGTCAGAATTTATTCATGCCGGTCGTGGGCGGCGCATCCAAATTAGCCAAAGCGTGCCCATCCAATGAGCAGGGATGAAACCCTGCTCGTCGCAGGCCGCAATTGCTGGCGCATCGAGCGCGCAATCCAGGCCGCCGTCATTGTCGATGCAGACGATTATTTCAAAGCTGTTCGGGCTGCGATGATGCGCGCCAGGACGCAAATTCTGCTCGTCGGCTGGGACTTCGACGCCCGAATAGTGTTAAGCGGACGGGTAGATCATGGCGGACCGGAACGGGTCGGCGAATTCCTGACCTGGCTGGTGAGGCGCACGCCCGGGTTGCGTATCCAGATTTTGCGGTGGGA
This sequence comes from Novosphingobium sp., assembly GCA_031362485.1. Taxonomy (GTDB): domain Bacteria; phylum Pseudomonadota; class Alphaproteobacteria; order Sphingomonadales; family Sphingomonadaceae; genus Novosphingobium. Next base: position 999 of record JANLSP010000531.1, on the reverse strand, counting down.
TACCGGCGCGATCAAGTCGCTGTTCCACGCCCAGACGTTGATGCGCATAGCTCTCTGGCTCAAGGATCCGCAAATCCACTTGCGCCTTGATAATCATCATCCCCCGGGTGGATCGCATCATCAAAAGGTGGTCGTTATCGATGATGACGTGGCATTCTGCGGCGGTATCGATATGACTGTGGACCGCTGGGACACCCGCGATCATTGTGATCATGAGCCCCGCCGGGTGGAACCGAATGGCAAGTCATATGCCCCGTGGCACGATGCAACGACGATCTTGCAGGGTCCGGTTGCCCGCGCGCTGGGCGACATGTGCCGCGACCGCTGGTCGGCATCAGGCGGCGGCGACCTTGATCCCGTCACCGAGGGCAGCGATTGCTGGCCCGCTCACGTCGAAGCCGATTTTGCCGACGTTGAAGTTGGCATAGCGCTCACCGTACCCGAGATGGCGAGCCAGGAGCCGCGCCACGATATCGAGACACTTTATGTGGATCTGATCGCGCGCGCAAAACGGTGGTTTTATGCCGAAAGCCAGTATTTCGCTTCGCGCAAGGTGGCTGAAGCAATTGCCAAGCGGTTGGCCGAACCCGATGGTCCCGAATTCGTCATAATCCAGCCCACCACGGCGGAGGGGTGGCTGGAGCCGGTCGCCATGGATTCGGGCCGGGCCCGTCTGGTCGAGGCTTTGCGCGAACTGGATCAGCACGGCCGGCTGCGCCTTTACCATCCCTTCACTGCCGGTGGGCAGCCGATCTATGTGCATGCCAAGATTACCGTGGTGGACGATGAAGTGCTGCGGGTCGGATCTTCCAACTTCAACAATCGTTCGCTCCGGCTGGATACCGAATGCGACGTGGTGATCGATGCGTCGCGCGCCGCCAATGCCAGCGCAAAAGGGGAAATTGCCGATATCCGCAACTCGTTACTCGCTGAGCACTTGGACTGCGATAGCGAGACAATTGCTGCTTCGCTCGCGCAGACCGGATCGATCATCCAGAC
>JANLSP010000509.1:0-13494 GCA_031362485.1 Novosphingobium sp. | reverse complement strand
CTTTAACGATGCGCTCGATGCTTCGACTCCGCTTGGCGTCGGCGCGATCCAGGGGGCTTTCATCCTCAACGAGCGGTCGATCGACAAGGGCGTGTTCGGTCAGTTCACGTTCCGGCCGACCGAGCAACTGAGCATCACTGCCGGCTATCGCAAGTCGAACTATTCGCGCACGGCAGACAATGCCACCGCGCGGCTGACGGCCACCGGGCTGGTGCCGAACCCCAGCACGCCTGCGGTGCCGATTGCCCAGTCCGCTTCCAGCTACAACTTCGCGGTTGATTTCAAGCCGACTGACGGAGTGCTGGTCTACCTGACCCACCGCAAGGGCTTCAAGCCTGGCGGCGCCAACCTGCCTCCTGCCGCGCCGGTACCCGGCGCCCTAGTCCAGTTCGATCCCGAAACGGTGAAGGACTATGAAGCGGGCGTGAAATACAGCTTCAACTTTGCCGGCGTGCGCGGCCATGCCAACCTCGCCTATTACCACACTGACTATTCGAATATCCAGCGCAACCAGACGCTTGCGGTTCCGGGCAGCACGACGGTCTACACCCAGACAGCGAATATCGCCGGGGCCAAGATCGATGGCATCGAGCTGGAAACCCTGTTCAAGATTGGCGACCGGTTTCAGCTCGGCCTCAATTACAACTATACCAACGCCCGCTACACCTCGTTTCCGGGGCTGACCGTGGTCGCGCTTGAAAATCCGCTGTTCCAGGCTAACGGCGCGCCGGCCTATCCGACAGTGGCGAACATCAATACGCCCTATGTCTCGACGCCGAAGGGCCAATTCAGTGCCAATGCGCGCTATGCCTTTGTCGATTCGGATGACGCGGGTGAAGTGGCGCTCTCGGCCAACTATTACTACCAGACCTCGGTCACGCTCGATGACAGCATCCTGCAGGCGGAAAACCCTGTTGGTTTCCAGTCGGGCTATGGCACGCTAAACATGCGGCTAGAATGGAACAATGTCATGGGCAAGCCATTCGATCTGGCGCTCAATGCCTCAAACCTGACCCAGAAGATTTACAAGGTCGGCTCGGCCAACCTCTGGGCGGCACTGGGCATCAATGGCGCCATTTATGGCGAACCCCGCATGTTCTCGGTTCAGGCCCGCGTGCGCTTCTGACCCTTCACTTCGTTGCTTGGGGGGCAGCCATGAAAGAGTCGTCGGACGATCTCGCAGCTGAGGGGGCAGGCGAGATCGACCGGCGGCTCTTTCTGTTAACAACAGGAGCAGCCATGGCAGGCGCACTTGCACCGGGAGCCGCACAGGCTGCCAATTCTGAACTCACCTGGATGTCGGCCTGGCAGATCAGGGACAGCATCGTCGCGGGCAACTATTCCGCGATCGAGGTGACCGAACATTTCCTTGCCCGGATCGCTCGGCTCGAACCGGTGCTTCACGCCTTCCTCAAACTCGATGCCGAAGGCGCGCGCGCGCAGGCGCGGGCCGCCGATGCCGCGCTTGCCCGCGGCGACAAGCCCGGCCCGCTGCATGGCGTGCCGATTGGCATCAAGGATCATATTGCCGTCAAGGGATTACCTCTGCCGGCGCGCGGCCATGCGCCGAGCGAGGGCGTCAAGATCGCCATGCCCATCGCCAAGGAAGATTCGATCGTTGCCGAGCGGCTGCGCAATGCAGGCGCAATCATTGTCGGCAACACGATCATGCCGGGAATGGGCCTGGGGCAGGAAATGACCTCGCTTGATCAGCATCCCCGCAATCCCTGGAATCCCGCACATGTGCCGGGCTCATCCAGCGCTGGCTCTGCGGCTGCTGTCGCGTCGGGCATGCTGCCGGTGGCCATCGGCTCGGACGGCGGCGGATCGACCCGTCTGCCTTCGTCGCTGTGCGGTGTGATCGGCCTGCATCCCACAACCGGGCGTGTGCCCAATGCCAACTATGAAAACACACGGTTGATGCTGACGGTTACCTATGGTCCGATCACACGCGATATGCGCGATACTGCGCTGGTGCTCCAGGCGATAGCCGGGCCGGACGGGCGCGACATGCTTTCGACGGTCCATCCGCCGGCGCCCGACTATGCAGCCGACCTGGCCAGCGGCGCGAAGGGAATGAAGCTCGGCTGGACCGAAGATTTCGGCTTTGCCAGCAAATACTTCACGCCCGACAGCGCCGCGATAATTGCCCAGACTTACGAAGCTGCTCGCGGTTTCCTGGGGCTGGGTGCCAGCTTGACGCCTGCCAATATCTCGCTCGAAGACTTCTGGCCCCACGTTGCCAGCACCATGTATCATTATGAAGGCGCAGCGCAGCCGGCAGCAACGATGGAAGCGGCGTTCAAGGTGCGCGGGCGCAATCGCGCGATCATGGATGCGCTGCTCGAAGATCATGATTTCATCCTGAGCACGACCATTCCCTTCACCGCGCCGACGGTGCAGCAATGGAGCGACAACTGGAAAGATGGCGTCAGCTTCGCGCCGTTCTACACATCCGAGACATTCATGTTCAACTGGCTGCAACTGCCCGCGATCAGCCTGCCAATCGGGCTCTACGAGGGTATGCCAATCGGCCTGCAAATTGTCGGCAAGCCCGACAGCGAGCCGCGCATGCTTGCCGCGGCAGCTGCCTTCATGGCGGAATTCCCGCAGCGCGCGCGGCCCCGGATCAGCTGATCGCAGCCGGATGACAGGCATAACCGACCGACGCTATCTGCTGACGCTGCTGATCGCGATCTATGTCTGCAACACCATGGACCGGCATATCCTGTCGATCCTGGCTGTGCCGATCACGCGTGACCTGGCGCTCAGTGACACCCAGTTCGGACTGCTGAGCGGGCTGGCCTTCGCGCTGTTTTACACTTTCTTTGGCATTCCGGCGGGATGGCTGGCGGACCGGTTCGGGCGCATCCGCGTGCTGTTTGCCGCTGCAACCATCTGGTCGGTGTTTTCTGCGGCCGGGGCGCTGGCGACCAATTTTTGGCATCTGGCGCTCTCACGGGCAGGCGTGGGGATCGGCGAGGCAGGCGGCACCGCGCCGAGCTATTCGCTGATTTCCAGCGTCTTCCCGCCGGAGAGGCGCGGCAATGCCATTGGTCTGTTCCATCTGGGCCCGCCCATCGCAACCGTTATCAGCAGCTTCGTGGCCAGCTGGATCGCGGTGCATTATGGCTGGCGGATGGCGCTGGTAGCGGTCAGTGCTCCCGGGGCCGTCCTCGCCATGTTGCTGTGGTTCACCGTCCCCGAGCCGCCCGGCGAGGGCGAAAGGGCCTCGCAAGTGCCTCTGCTGGGGGCGGTTGGCGCCTATTTCGGGAATCGCATTTTGCGCAATATTGCGCTGGCGACCGGGATGAGCAGTTTCATCAGCTTCGGGCTGCTTGGCTGGCTCCCCAAGTTCATGATGCAGGCGCGGGGTATGAGCCAGATAGAGATCGGCATGTGGTATGGCCCGGTCTATGCGGCTGCTTTCGCACTGGGCCTGTGGGGCGGCGGCTGGTTGTCAGATCGCCTGGCGCCAAGAGGGGCACAGTGGTTTGCCCTGCTCCCCTGCCTGACCCTGCTTGGCGCGTTGCCGTTCGTCATCGCCATGCTGCTTGCCAGCAGCTGGCAGCTGGCGCTGGTCTTTGTCTTTCCTTCGGTGATGTTGCTCTCGATGTTTCTCGCTCCTGCGGTGACTTGCGTACAGAACCGGTCTCCACCGGAAGGCCGAGCGGTCAACGCTGCCTTGTTTCTGTTCATCAACAATCTGGTCGGAGCGGGTCTGGGGCCGACCTATGTCGGATGGATCAGCGATATGGCCAAGGGCGCGGGCGGGTTGCCGATGGGATTGCCCCCGCTGGGTATCGGACTGCTGGCCTGTATCCCGGTCTTGCTGATCGCGGCGGCGCTCCAGGCGAACACCGCCATATCGCTAGCGCGCGAAGGTTAGCAGGCGACCGGGAGCGGGGCAGCCCTGGAATCAGCCAGCGCCAGTACCGCGCGATAGGCACCGTGGACTGCATCGCCGATGCGTCCGCCCTCCAGCGCATCGCCGATCAGCGTAGAGGGCATACCCGCCGCTTCAAGTTCATCGGCCAATGCGCGGTTTGAATCGCGGCCCTGGGCTATGAACAGGTAGTCGGGCCTCAGCACCGAGCCTTTGTCGAGCGTCACGCCATCATCGTTGACTGAGACCACATGGGTAATGGCAAGAACCTCGATAAGCGGATTTTCCGCAAGCCGCGCGATCAGCGCTCCGCGGTAGATGCTTTCGGCAGCCCGCGCGAGTTGATGAATGCCTGATCGTGAGACCAGCGTGACCTGGACGCCATGATGCGCGAGGTATTCAGCGGTCTCGCAGCCGGTCTCGCCGCCGCCATAAACCATGGCGCTGGCGCCGGGCGTCAGGTCGAGTGTGAGATCGCCATTGAGCAGCGCGAAGGCATCGTGGACCAGCGGTCCGTCGATGCCGGGAATGTCCATGTTTCGCCGCGCAGTGCCGGCCGCGACCATGGTGACGGCAGGCTGCAGCGACTTGATCTCGGCGACACTCGCCTGTGCGCCCAGATGCTGGACCACACCCGACTGGTTCACCTGCCGCTCGAGATAATCGCGATACCAGAAGAGCTTGTCCTTGCCTGGCGGGGTTGCGGACACCACCAGCCCGCCGCCAAGGCGCGGGGCGCCCTCGAACAGATGCGTCTCGAACCCGGCCTGATCGAGCAACAGCGCCGCCGCCATGCCGCCCGGCCCGGCGCCGACGACAGCCGCTGTCCGTCCCTTGCCGATTTCGTTCGTCAGGCCGGGATCAAGTTCGGTGCCAGCGCGCGGGTTTTCCGCGCAGCTGACGAAGTGGCGGTTTCCATGCGGGGTGAGGCAGAAATTGCATGAAGTGCACGGGCGGATATCAGCAATGCGGCCTTCTCGCGCCTTGTTGGGCCAGAACGGATCGGCAAGCGAAGGGCGTCCAAGCGCGATCAGATCGGTCTGGCCGGAAGCCAGCGCATCCTCCGCCATCTGCGGCCAGCGGATTTGCCCGACCGCGATCACCGGAACGCCCGTCACGTCCTTGATCCGCTTGGCATAAGGAATGCGCCAGCCTTCGACCTCGTTCATCGGCTCGAGGATCTTTTCCATCCCCCGGCCGGTGCCCCAGCCCGCTGAACAATGCAGGGCATCGACCCCGGCTTCGACCATCAGCGGTGCGATCCGTTCCATATCCTCGATTGTCAGACCCCCGGCGCGAAATTCATCGACCGAGATGCGGAAGATGAAAGGCGCATTGCCGATCGCCCCGCGGATCGCGCGGATCACGGCGAGCGGGAAGGCAAGCCGGTTCTCTTCGGGACCGCCCCATTCATCGGTGCGTTGGTTGGCGCGCGGGCTGAGGAACTGGAGCAACAGATAGCCATGCGCGGCGTGCATCTCGACTCCGTCATAGCCCGCCTCGATGGCAAGCGCGGCAGTGCTTGCGAAGCTCTCGATCCATTTGCGGATTTCGCCATCAGTCGCGGCGCGGCACAATTGCCATTCGGGCTTGCGCGGATGGAATACGTCGCAGGGGCCCACCGGCATTCCGTCCGGCAGCAGTTTGGCATTGGCGTATTGGCCGCTGTGCTGCATCTGCATGAAAATCTTCGCGCCTTCGGCCTTGACCGACTGGACGAGGCGCTTGTGGCCTTCCAGATTGTCCCGCCCTTCGAGCGTCAGCTGCCATTCGTGGGCGCGGCCAGTGGCAACATCGACGCAGGTGTATTCGACGATGATCAGGCCAAAGCCGCCCCTGGCCCGCTCGGTATAGAAGGCGATCATCGCGTCGGTGACTTCGCCGCTGGTGCCGCCGAGCTCGGTCGACATCGGGGCCATGACAACCCGGTTGGACAATTCGACATCGCGGATTCTGAACGGTGAGAACAGCATCGGGAACTGGGTCATGCTGGGTCCATTTCGATGAGGGCATCCAGGGCGATGACACCGCCATTGCCGGGCATTACGCGCAAGGGATTGATCTCGAGGCTGCGCAGCCTGTCTCTGTGCCGCCCTGCAAACGCGGAGACAGCGGCGATGGCCTGCGCCAGCGCCTCGACATCGTGCGCCGGGCTGCCTCGATAGCCGGTGAGCAGCGCGGCGGTCTTGATCCTGCCGATCAACGCGCGGGCCTGATCGATGCCGATGGGCGCAATCGCGCAAGCCGTGTCCTGCAGCAGTTCGACCAACACGCCGCCCATGCCGAAAGTCAACACTGGGCCAAACGCGGGATCGCGGTGCACCCCCAGAATGGTCTCGGTGCCGCCATTGATCATCTGCGAGACGAGGAAACCGTCGACGGTTGCATCCGGGCGAAGGCGGGCGATCCCGGCCTGCATCTTCCGTACTGCACCTTCCACTTCGGCGCCGCTGTTCAGCCCCAGCGCGACTCCGCCCACTTCGGTCTTGTGGAGCACGTCTGCCGAAACGAGTTTCACTGCGACAGGGAAGCCGATCTCCTCGGCCTTCGCGGCGGCCTCTGCAGCGGTCGCGGTGACGGCTTCGCGGGGTGAAGGCAGGCCGATTTTCGCCAGCAAGGCCTTGGCTTCGGCTTCGTTGAACCGGCCAGAAGCCGGGAGGCCTGATTCGGGGCGAACCATGTCAGCGCCCGACTGGTCCTGACTCTCGGCCGCCCTGCGCGCGGCGGAATTGCGGAACCGGTTGAGCGCACCCAGTGCCGCGACCGCGCGCGAAGGATCCTCGGTCGTCAGAATTCCCTGTGCTTCATATTCCCGCACCATCTGGTCCGGCGCAGTGATCGCAACGCTGAGCAGCTGACCCGGATGGCGCGCACAGGCGTTGCTGATGGCCGTTTGCAGCGGCCCGGCCATCGAGGGGGCAACCCCGGTGATGCCAAGGAAAATCAGTGTCGCATCGAAAGCTCCGGCGCTCAGGACAATATCGAGCGTCTTCTCCATGATATCGTGGTTGGTGGTCATCAGCCCGGTCATGTCGATCGGATTGTGCGGGCTGCAGGCCGGAACCAGCGCGCGCAGCGCGGCTTGCGCCTCATCGGGCAATTGTCCCATGCGCATGCCGGCATCGCTGACGAAATCGGCGATCTGCACACCGACTCCGCCCGAGATGCTGATCACGCCGATGCGCTCGCCCTTGAGCGGCCGCTTCAGGCTGAGCGCGGAGACCACATCGAGCATCTCGTCCGTGGTGCGCGGGCGATAGACGCCGTATTTTTCGAACACGGCATCATAGACCTTGTCCTCGCCGGTGAGCGATGCAGTGTGCGAGGCGGCGGCCTTGCTGCCCTCGCTCGTCCGGCCAACTTTCATCATCACCACCGGCTTGCCCAGCGCCTGCGCCGCCTCCAGCGCGGCGATGAGACTTTCGCCGCTCTTCACGCCCTCGACATATCCGAGCAGGATCTCGTTCTCGGGCCGCGCTGCCATCCAGCCAAGCGCTTCGCCGACATCGACATCGGCCTCATTGCCGGTGGTGATCCACTGGCTCAGTCCCAGCCCGCGCAGCATCAGATGCTTGAGCAGATAGCCGCCATAGCCGCCGCTCTGGCTCGCGACCGCGATATTGCCGGGCTGGCCGACGCCCTGTTCGAGCGCCGAGGCGAAAGTCGCGTAGAAGCTACTGTGTGCGTTGAACAGGCCCATGCAATTGGGACCGAGCAGCCGCATGCCTGCGACGCGGGCCATGGCCAGCACGCGGTCCTGCAATGCGCGGCCTTCCTCGCCCATTTCGGAAAAGCCCGCGCCGTACAGGATAGCCGAGCGCACGCCCTTGGCGATGCAGGCCTCCAGCGTCTGCAAGGTTGCCTCGGCCGAGATCGCCAGGATCGCGCAGTCGACATTGCCATCGATGGCCGAGACTGAGGGATAGGATCGCAGCCCCTGTATTTCTTCTCGCCCAGGATTGACCGGATAGATACCGCCGGCATAGCCGGCATCGAGGAGATACTGGATGGGCCGTCCGCCAAACCGCCGCTGGTCGCTCGACGCGCCGATGATCGCCACCGAGCGCGGCGTGAACAGGGCATCGAGGCTGGCGTTCATTGTCACCCTCCGTCCTTGGCTGGCTTTGCAGCCTCTTCCAAGTCCGCTGCGAGGGACAGCATGTATATGTTAGGTCTGCAGCAGATGGCTTGCGCGCCGACGAACTGCGCGTAGGGATCGAGGCATGGACCTGACCATCAGCCCAAAAGCCGAACGGCTGCGAGACGAGTTCCGCGAATTTTTCGCGGTGAAGCTGCCACGGGCAATTTCGGACAAGGTGCGCAATGGTCAAAAGGTGCCCAAGGAAGAACACCAGCAATGGCACCGCATCCTCAACGGGCGCGGCTGGCTGGGCACGAGCTGGAAGAAGGAGTGGGGCGGCACTGGCTGGGGTCCTCTCGAGCGTTTCCTGTTTGACGAGGAAGCCAGCCTCGCATTCGCCCCGCGTGCCAACATACCCGCGATTGACCTGCTTGGCCCGGTGCTGATCGAATTCGGCACCGATCAGCAAAAGCATGACCTGCTGCCGCGTATCCTGAACAGCGATGATTGGTGGTGCCAGGGATTCTCGGAACCCCAGGCTGGCTCCGATCTCGCCGCGCTGCAGATGCGCGCTGTGCGGGACGGCGATGACTATTTGGTGACCGGCACCAAGCTTTGGACCAGCTGGGCACACCACGCGAACAAGATTTTCTGCCTCGTGCGCACATCGAACGAGGGACCCAAACAGGCCGGCATTTCTTTCCTGTTGATCGACATGGAGCAGCCCGGGATCACCGTTTCACCGATCATCACGCTGGGCGGCATGCACGCGGTGAACGAAGTGCAGATCGACGGAGTCCGCGTGCCGGCCACCAACCTCGTCGGCCAGGAAGGCGGCGCATGGAGCATCACCAAGTTCCTGCTGGGGCACGAGCGGCTGGTCGGCGCGTGGATCGGGCCGAATCTCGCCCTGCTCGGCCAGCTCAAGGAGCGCGTCAGACTGCTGCCGCCCGATCCGGTGCTGCGGCTCAAGGTGGCCGAGGTGGAAAGCGATCTGGAGGCACTGCGCTTCACTGCCTACCGGGTGCTTGCCGAAGAACTGTCCGGGCGCGAGCCGGGGCCGGTCGTCTCGGTGCTCAAGGTGCGCGGCAGCGAGATCCAGCAGGCGCTGACTGACCTGCTCATGCAGGTTGGCGGGCTTGAAGCGCTGGTTCATCCCCGGACGCTGCCTGACGGCCGGCCGCTGGTGCCCGCCGAACAGGCGCATATGGCCCAGCAGTTCTTCGACCGGCGCAAGCTGACGATTTATGGCGGCAGTGCGGAAATTCAGCGCAATATCATCGCCCGCCAGATTGTCGGGGTCTGATCCATGGATTTTGGCTACTCTGAAAACCAGTCCATGCTCGCAGACAGCATCGAGCGGTTCCTCACCGCGCGCTATGACTTGCCCACGCGCAAGGCACTGCTTGATGACCGCGCGCGCAGCGATGCGCTGTGGCGCGAGATGGCGGAGCTCGGCTGGATCGGTGCGGCCTTTCCGCAAGAGGCTGGCGGGTTCGCCGAGTCCGCGCTCGATGCCTTTGTCGTGATGGAAGGGCTGGGCCGGCACCTGGTTACCTTGCCCTATCTCACCAGCGTGATCCTGTGTGGCGCCCTGGTTGCCTCGCGCGCTGATCTGGTTGAAGCGATGATTGCCGGCGAGCTCAATCTGGCATTGCTTGCCTGCGGCAACGCGCCGCTGCATTCGCCCCGGTCCGGAGCGATTTCGGCGAGCCGGCAGGGCGCAGACCATGTCTTGAATGGCCGCATGGCGTGCGTGCTGGGCGGGGACCGCGCGGACCGGTTTCTGGTTGAAGCGAGCGGGGCACTCTACCTTGTCGATGCCGCCCGGGTTGCCTTGAGGCACTACCGGATGATCGACGCGCAAGGCGCGGCCGAGGTGACGCTCGACAATGTCAGGCTCGGCGCGGAATGCATCGTCGGCGAAGAGGGAGGGGCAGTGGCGGCGATTCAGGCCGCACTTGACCGGGCGGCGGTGATGGCCTGCGCGCAGGCGCTCGGCTCGATGGCGCACCTGATTCCGGCGACTGCCGAATACATCAAGACGCGCGAGCAATACGGCGCCCCGCTCGCAAAGTTCCAGGTGCTCCAGCACCGCATGGCGGATATGTTCATCCATGCCGAAACCGCGCGTTCGATGGCGCTGGTGGCGGCCATGTCGCTCGATGGCGTGCCCGATCCGGCACGGATATCATCGGGCAAGGCACAAGTCGGCCGCGCCGCGCGCTATGTCGGCTATCAGGCCGTGCAGCTCCACGGCGGCATGGGCGTTTCTGAAGAGCTGGATATCGGCCATCACTATATTCAGCTGACTATGCTTGACCGTTTGTTTGGCGACCGCGATTTTCATCTCAAACGCTATGCCGATCTGACTCAGGGACTTGCCGCATGACCGTCGATTACACTCGCTATGACCTGATCCGCGCCGAACTGGAGGACATCGGCATTCTGCGAGTCAATCTCTGCCGTCCGGAGAAGCGCAACATCATCGACGACTTCGTCAATCGACAGCTTTCGGATGCCTTTCTTGACGCGACGATGGACGACCGGGTGCGGGTCGTGGTGCTCTCGGGCGATGGCGATGTGTTTTGCGGCGGCGGCGATTTCAAGCAGATGAAGCGCAAGGTCGAAGATCCTGGCCAGTATTATCGCGGCATGGCGAGTAGCCGGCGGCTGGTTTACACCGTGCTCGAATGCCCCAAGCCGACGATTGCCAAAATCCACGGCACCGCGGCAGGCCTCGGCGCGACGCTGCCTTTGCTGTGCGATTTTGTGGTCGCCACCGACGACACCACGATCCTCGATCCGCATGTCAATGTCGGGCTGGTCGCGGGCGATGGCGGCGCGCTGATCTGGCCGCAGATGCTGGGCTTTGCGCGCGCCAAGCGATTCCTCATGCTAGGCGAGCCGATCATGGGCAAGGAAGCCGCCGAGATGGGCCTGATTGCCGCATCCGCCCCCGATGTCGAAGGCCGCGATGCCATCGCCGAGAAATGGGCCACCAAACTGGCCAGCGGCGCGGCGCAGAGCATTTCGGGAACCAAGATGACGATCAACGTGCCGCTGCGGCAACTTGCGCAGGCGATGATGGATGTCGGCATGGCCTATGAAGGCCTGTCCAACATCAGCAAGGATCACCAGGAAGCGGTCGATGCATTTCTGGAAAAGCGCAAGCCGAACTTTACAGGCGACTAGTGGACCGCCGGTGAAATCCCCCCATCGACGTGGAAATTCGCGCCATTGATATAGTCGGCTTTCGGGCTCGCCAGCATGGTCACGACGTAGGCCAGATCCTCGACCTCGCCGATCTTCTTCACTGTCTGCCCGGTGCCCTTGGCCACATAGGCCTCTGCTTGCGCAATATCGTCGCCCCAGCCGCGCTTCGCCGCGAAGTTGGCGAGGAAATCCCGCACCCCTTCGGTGCGGACCATGCCCGGCGAGATGCAGTTGCTGGTCACGCCTGTCTGCGACATGGCTTTGGAGAAGCCGAGCGACATGTTGATCATCGCCGCCTTGGCGGGGCCATAGTCCGGCTGGCCCGAGGTGGGAGTTATCGCGGCGGCGGTCGAGATGTTGATGATACGCCCCCAGCCGCGTTCCTTCATCGCCGGCGAGAGCGCCTTGATCAGACAGAAACTGGCGACGACATTGGCCTGATAGCTTTCAAGCATGGTCGCTGCCGTGCCGCCGAACCAGCTCTTGTCATTGGTTTCGGCGCTGCCGCCGGCATTGTTTACCAGAATGTCGATCCCGCCAAAGGCTGCCAGCGCGCGCGCGGCCAGCGCCTCGATCTGCGCTTCGTCGGCAAGATCGCCGCACACCGCAATGGCCTTGCCGCCGCTTTCGACAATCGAGGCGGCGACCGCGTCGGTGCGCTGCTGGTTGCGGCCGTGGACGACCACCGAGGCGCCTTCTGCTGCGAGCATCCGCGCGATGCCCGCGCCAATTCCCGATGAGCTTCCGGTGACGAGCGCGCGCTTTCCGGCGAGGTGCAGTTCCATGACGAGTATCCTTATAGAGTGGGCGGGTAGGGCGTGAAGCGATGTGGCGATGACGGGGACTCAAACGGCGTGCCATCCGATTGCAACGTGCCGCTGAAAAACGGATTGAAGCGCCGCCGGGAGAAGCGCCAGCCTTCGGCGAGGCGCACCAGGTCGTCGTCATAGTTGCCGAAGCAGCAGGAAAGCGGGTCCTTGTCCTTGTATTGCACGAATTCGGAAACCGAGCTGCTTGCCTGGGCGCGATCTCCATCGATCGCGATCACCACCGATCCGCAATTCTGCGAAAGAAAGCGCAAGGGCGCATAGACTTTGCCCAGCACTTTCTCGATCGCGGCGCGACCGATGACATCGGGGCCGGAAAATGCCGAGAGCACGCCGTCTTCGGCATAGACCGCCGCCGAAGCCGCAGCATCGAGCCGCATGACTGCGTGGCTATAGGCGGCAATCAGCCGGTTGATCTCGATCTCGTCGCGCAGGCGTCGTAGCTCAGCGTCCATGCCACTCCCCTTAAAATGCCGAAGCGTGCTTACCGCCATCGACCACGATCCAGTTGCCTGAAATGTATCCGGCAAGGTGCGAGCAAAGATAGGCGATAGTTGAAGCGATTTCCTCGGGCCGTCCGACGCGCTTGGCGGGGATCGCGTCGAACAGGAAATCGGGCACTGCGTTATGCGAGACGCCCATTTTCTTTTCGAGGTAGTCGTACATATTGTCAGTCCCGATCCAGCCGGGGGCGACGGTGTTGCAGGTGATGCCGAACTGCGCGACTTCGTCCGAAAGCGTCTTGACGAAACCAACCGCTGCAGGCCGGGTGGTGTTGGCAAGGACGTGGTGGATGTTGCCGACCGGCTCCTTCGCCGTGCCCGATCCGACCGCGACGAACCGCCCCCAGCCTTTCTGCTTCATCGCCGGGATCACCTCACGCGCAAGATAGACCACGGTCATCGCATAGACCTTGAAAAAACGCTCGAAATCCTCGTCCCGAACATCGTCGAAATCGCCCGCGATGTTTTCCATCACGCTGCTGATCGCGATATCGGGATCGCCGAATTTCGCTCGGCAGGCGGCAACCGCATCGCGCACGCCCTCGCGCGTCGTCAGATCGGCCGAAAAGCCCATCGCCTGCCCGCCGCGCGACTCGATCAGTGCGACGGTCTCGTCGATCGGGCCCTGGGTGCGCGCGACGATGCAGACCTTGGCGCCCTCGGCGGCGAGCATAAGCGCGGCCTCCCTGACCATGCCCTTGCTGCCACCCGAAACGAAAGCAACCTTGCCGTTGATGCCGAAATCCATGTCTATTCCTCCACTGCCGCGAAGGGTGTCGAACCTTCCGGGGCTTCGTAAAACCGTGCGCTCCATTTGCGGAGCAGCGTGTAGCCCTTGATGTCCTGCTGCGCGTAAACCGGGTTCTGCATGAACCGCTGGTGCCGCCAGATGCGCGCGTCTTCCTCGAAAAGTTCTTCGGTATGCAACGCGAAGTCCTTCAGTGCCTTGGGCATGACATCCGGCGATGCGGGATCGCGTTT
>JANLSP010000500.1:0-2078 GCA_031362485.1 Novosphingobium sp. | reverse complement strand
CGCAGAACGGTCTGTTTTCAATCATCCCGTTCACGCCGGAACAGGTCCAGGCAATGCGGGACAATCACGGCATCTATTTCGCCGGATCGGGGCGGATCAATGTGGCGGGACTCACTGCCGCCAATATCGATCAGTTCATTGCCGCAGTCGCGGAAGTGACTGGCTGACTCAGGGTAACTTGACCGGCGCCTGCCGGCGGAACAGCACACGGTCCTCCGGGCCGAAGCCCTTGTGCCAGATGGTCCAGCTATAGACGATCAGGATCGCCGGCAGGCCAAAAGCCAGTTCCGCCCATTCCGGCAGATATTGCGTGGCGAGCCAGCCGATCAGCACTGCGGGCGCAGCGGCCCAGACCAGCCCCCATCGCCAGTTGTTGATTGGCTCACCCAGCTTGCGTGACAGAAGCCGGCTTTTGGCCAGAGAGGCAACGGCGAGGCTGAGCATCAGAGCGAGCGCGGCCACACCTGCGCGGTAGAGATCGCCCAGCCCATGGTAATTGACCAGCAGGATGCCGCTCACTGTCAGCAGCGCCTGCAGCGTGATTGTGGCTAACGAGATCATCAGGTTCTGGAAGCGGGCGACATAGACCAGCGCCGCTTCGCTGACCACGGCAGTCGCCGCGATCACCTCGGCAGCGAGCAGGAAGACCAGCGCGCCAGTGCCGCCGACAAAGGCCGGGCCGACCAGGCCCATCACCGCCTCGCCCGGAATGCCCAGCGCCAGCGCGATGCCGGTCTGCGCGGCGATGATCCAGAAGCCGACCTGACAGACCTGATGGGCAATCGCCTTGTAGTCATTGTCTTTCAGGCTGCGGGTGATCACCGGGCCCAGGATCGGCTCGAAACTGGTCTTGAGCTTTTGCGGCAGGCTGGCAACCTGCTGCGCGACATAATAGACGCCGACTGCGCTGGGCGAGGCAAAGATGCCGAGGATGGCAATGTCGAGCCGGCGCGAGAACCATTCGATGCCTTCGGCGACGGATAAGGGCAGGTTCGCTCGCGCCAGCGCGATGAGGTGCAGTGGACGTGGGCGCCATTGCTGCGGCAAGCCGTAGGAGCGATAGAGCGGAACCATGGCGACCACCGCGGCGGTCAGGCACGAGAGGATGAAAGCCAGCGCCAGTCCGCCTTCGGGCACGACGAACCAGAGCGCGCCTGCCGTGATCGACAGTGTCCATGGCTCAACGATCGAGCGGGAACGTACAGTGGTTGCCACATCGAAGCGATAAGCCAGTGCCGAGAGGGCAACATCCGTCATTGTCAGCGGCAGGATCGCCAGCGGCAGCAGCAGGTCCCAGCGCGAATACTGCCCGCTGGGAAACATGGGAGCGGGCAGCAGGAACAGCGCCGCAGCAGCCAGTGAGCCCACCACCAGGCAGATCGTCAGGGCATCGGCAACGGCATTGGCAGGATGCTCGGCTTCTTCGGTGAGGCGGCGGGCGAGGCCGCGCTTGAGCCCGACCGAACTGAGCAGGGCGACAAATTCGATCACCACCAGCGCCGAAGCCAGCCGCCCCAGCGCATCGGCGCCATAGAGCCGCCCGGCAATGAACAGGAACGGTATCCGCGCCATCAGCCGCAGCGGGAAGCCCAGCAGATTGGTGCGCCCGCCCTTGGCGATGGCCGCTATGTCTTCCCGGCCCCCGCCCGCTTCGCTTGCTCTTGCCTCGCTCAAAGCGCCGGGCCCTGTTCGGCACGCAAGGGTCGGGCGAGCAGATCTGCGACCACCGCGCCTGCCGGAGCACCGCCGGCAAGCAGGCGGCAGACTGCGGCGACAATCGGCATGTCGATGCCGCGCTGCGCGGCAAGATCAGCCAGCACCGGTGCGGTCGCCGCGCCTTCGGCCACGCTGTTCTTGCCCGACAGCGCTTCGGTGGCGCTCATGCCTTCGCCAAGCGCCTTGCCGAGCGAGAAATTGCGGCTCGATGTGGAGGAGCAGGTAAGCACCAGATCGCCCAGACCGCACAGGCCGGACAGCGTTTCCGCTTTTGCCCCCAGCGCGAGGCCAAAGCGCAGCATTTCGGCATAGCCGCGTGCGATCAATGCGGCGCGGGCGTTCTGCCCCAGCCCCAGCCCGTC
>JANLSP010000494.1:0-1854 GCA_031362485.1 Novosphingobium sp. | reverse complement strand
CGTTCGGGCGTAGTCTGGGTCAACACCTACCGCGTCGCCGCGCCGCAGCTGCCTTTTGGGGGCATGAAGGATTCGGGTTATGGCCGCGTTCGCGGGCATGCGGGGATTCTGGAATGGCTTCAGACCAAGACCGTGTTCATCGACTATTCGGGCGACCGGCGCGATCCGTTTTCGATGAAGTTCTGAGGGCAAGCCAATGACCTACCTCGTCGCCGACAACCTCGCCACAGAACCCGCCGGCCAGCGCTTCCGCGCATTGGTCGAGCGTCCCGGCATCCTCCAGCTTCCCGGTGCATACAACGGCTTGTCCGCGCTTCAGGCCAAGGCCGCCGGGTTCGAAGCGCTCTATCTCTCCGGCGCGGCGATGACCGCGAGCATGGGCCTGCCCGATCTTGGCGTGATCACGGTCGATGAAGTGTGCTTCTTCATCCGCCAGATCGCCCGCGTCAGCCAGTTGCCGATCCTGGCCGACGGCGACACCGGTTATGGCGAGGCGCTCAACGTGATGCAGATGGTGCGCAAGTTCGAGGAAGCCGGCGCGGGCGCAGTGCAGATCGAGGACCAGTTGCTGCCCAAGAAATGCGGTCATCTGAACGACAAGAAGCTCGCTCTCCCTGAGGACATGGCGAAGAAAGTCGCCGCTGCCCGCAAGGCCCGGTCACACCTCTACATCGTCGCGCGCACCGACGGACTCGAGCGCGAAGGCATGGACGGAGCGATTGCCCGAGCGAAGCTTTACGTCGAGGCCGGCGCCGACGCGATCTTCCCCGAGGCTTTGTCCGATTCGAACGATTTCGCGCGTTTTTCCGCCGAAGTGAAGGTTCCGCTGCTCGCCAACATGACCGAGTTTGGCAAAACACCGTTCATGACCGCAGACCAGTTCGAAGCGCTGGGCTACAAGATGGTCATCTGGCCGGTTTCAGCGCTGCGCATGGCGGCCAAGGCGCACGAAGAACTATACGCCAAGCTCAAGGCCGAAGGCTGGGCCAAGCCCCTGGCGCACCGCATGCAGACCCGCGCCGAGCTCTATGCGACGATTGACTATCACGGCTACGAGGCGCTCGACTCCTCGATTGCCCTGTCAGCCATCCCCAATGGTTCGCCTGAGGGCTAGTGGCCCCAAATGCGCACGGCAAACAACTGACAACTGCATCCGTGCCAATTTGGCGCACCCCGTCCAAGCAGGTGGCGCTGACCGGCGATGGCTTTATCGGTTCAGCGGGGAATCGGGTTCGCAGGGAAGCATTATAGTGTCGGCAGCATCACACCTCACCGCGCGGCAGCGCAGCGAGCTGGAATTTCATCGTGCCCATGCCGATGCCCACCGCGAAGAGGAACACCGCCCGGTCGCGCTCGACATTCTGGCCACCGGCCCGCGGCGACCGTGGAATGCCTACTGGTCGATGTATGACCGGATCCTGGCCGCCGAACCAGCGGGCAAGCGCGTTCTCGTGCCCGGCTGCGGGTTCGGCGAAGACGCGATCCGGCTCGCGCTTCTCGGCGCTGAGGTCAGCGCCTTCGACCTTTCGCCCGAATCGCTCGAGATCGCCCGTTCGCGGGCAAGGCACGCCGGGGTGGACATTGCATTCAGCGCCATGCCGGCCGAAGACATGTCGGCCTATGCGGACGCCAGCTTTGATCTGGTGATCTTGTCGACATCCTGCACCATGTCGATATCGCTGCAACGATCCGCGAGGTTGCCCGCGTTGTCAGGCCGGGCGGCGCGATCATCGGTGACGAACTGTTCACCCATTCGCGGCTTCAGCAACTGCGCGAGAGCGCAGTGGTCGAAAAACTGGCCTACCCCTTGATGCGCCGCTGGATCTATGGCGGTGCCGAGCCCTACATCACGCC
>JANLSP010000481.1:0-8496 GCA_031362485.1 Novosphingobium sp. | reverse complement strand
ATGTATTTCGTCTTCCGCGAGGGGCAATACATCGACGCGGCGGGGCAATCGTTCCGCGACTTCATGGCTGGCAAGCTCCCGGCGCTGCCCGGCGAATTGCCGCGGATGAGCGACTGGACCGATCATCTTTCCACCGCCTTTCCCGAAGTGCGCCTGAAGAGCTTCCTCGAAATGCGCGGCGCAGATGGCGGGCCGTGGAACCGGATTTGTGCGCTGCCCGCCTTCTGGGTGGGACTGCTTTACGATCAGGATGCGCTTGATGCGGCCTGGGATCTGGTCAAACACTGGGACATGGCGGGGCGCGAGGCGTTGCGCAATGCGGTGCCGAAACTCGGGCTTGATGCCCCGATCCCCGGCGGCGGAACCTTGCGCGATATCGCCGCCCAAGTGCTCGCCATCGCCCGTTCAGGGCTCACCGCGCGCGCACGGCTCAACGCCAGCGGCGACAACGAAACCCTCTACCTCGCACCGCTTGACGAGATTGTCGCCAGCGGCACAGTCCCGGCGCAGCGCCTGCTCGACAAGTTTCATGGGCCATGGGGCGGCGATATCACGCGGGTCTATGAGGAGAGCTTCTGATCGGCGCGGCGCTCGCCATGCACGCAATCAAGCCGCTGATCGGCAGCGAGGTGTGCGCCGAAGTCGCCGATCTTGTTTCCGGAGCCCATGCCTCGGCGCTGCGGTGTCTGATTATTGATCGCGGCGTCGCGATCTTCCGCGATCTGGATATCAGCCTCGACCAGCAGCGCGCGATCACCGCGACCCTGGGTCCGGTCCGCGCCGATGCGGACGGCGAAGAGCTGCAAAAGGTGACCATCGACCCTGCCGTCAGCCCCGAATATGCCGCCTATTTCGCCAACACCCTGTTCTGGCACATGGACGGCTATCATGATCAGACTGTGCCCTGCTTCGGCGGCTCGTTCCGCCCTGCAAAGCTCGCGCCCGATGGCGGCGAGACGGAATTTCTGGGTGCCTATGCTGCTTATGAAGGGCTAAGCGAAGCCGACCGCCAGCTGATCGACGGCCTGTCTGTGGTCCACACTGCGGTGACCTCTGGCCTCGCAGGCAATCCCGATGCGAGCGATAAGGAGATCGCCGCCTGGCAGCAGCGCCCGCCTGCGGTGCAGCCGCTGGTCTGGGAGCATGACAGCGGGCGCAAGTCGCTTATGCTAGGGGTGGCGGTCAGCCACGTCGTCGGCATGCATCCGTCGGACAGCTATGACCTGCTCGCCCGCCTGCGCCACCACATGAATGCGCCCGAATATGTCTATCGCCACGAATGGCGAATGGGCGATCTGTTGATCTGGAACAACACCGGCACCATGCACCGCGCCCGCCCGTTCGATCCGGGGTCAGGCCGCCTGCTCCACCGTTTCACTGTTGACGGCGATGAAACTATCCGCGCGCCCCGCCCCGCGTCCTGAGCGCATTGCCAAGTCGACTGAGTGAGCGGGTAATCCGCGCATTTTCCAGCATCCAGGCCGAATAATCGCGATACTTGGAGTCTTCCTCCGCCAGATGCCGTTCCTCTGTCTTCGCCCGCCAATAATAGACCGCGCCGATCGCCGCCAGGATCACGGTGTTGCGCACTGCATCGACCATCGAGCCGCTTGCCGCGAAAAACGGCATAGAGGCGAACCACCAGTAGAGGTTCTTCGACAGGTAGGCCGGGTGCCGGGTGAAGGCATAAGGCCCATTGGTCAGAATGCCGCGATAGGTGAGATTGGAGAAGCGCAGGCCGAAGGCGACTGTCGCCCAGGCATAAATCGCGGTCAGGACAATCAGGATCGCCGCCCACAGATAGAGCAGCAGCGGCTTGGCGGTGAGCCACATGCTCCAGTCCCCGATGTTCTCATGATAGCTCAGTGGGCCGCCCGGAGCCATCAGGATGAACGGTGGATAGCAGATCAGCGCCGCCACCCAAGCCGCGAGGTAGGGATTGGCGGTGCGGATTTGCGCATCGAGCGGCTTCATCGTCACCAGATAGCCGACCATCGCAATCTGCACATCGACGACGAACAGCATCTCCACGCCCCAGTTCGCCAGCCGCACCGGGTCCGTCCAGACGCCGCTGAGATCAGCCCTGACCACGTTCTCGAATCCCGGTGGCAGGATCGAGATCATGAAGGCGCAAAAGAAGCCCTTGACCGTCCATGCGCGCAAATGATGCTTCACCTCGCCAGGGTCATGGGGCTCGCGCCCGATCAGCATCGCGCCAAAATGCCAGGCCCCATCGCGCGGATTGACCAGCACCCGGTCGAGCCACAGCACATAAGGGATAGACAAGACAAACAGCGGCACCGCCGCCGCGCCCAGCACTTCCATGGCAAAGACATATTGCCCGCGCCAATAATAGCGCGCGACGCAATAAATCGCCGCGATGATCGCCCAGGTCGCCCAGAGACCGGCCAACTTGGTGATCGAAAAATCGAGCGCCTCGCTTAACGGCCGCTTTTTTTTACAGTGAATTACGGTGGGGGGGCGCAAGTGGACGTTTTAGTCGAGTTGCGAAACCAGGACCAACGGCCCGCCGGTGAACAGCAGCGTCGTCAAAGCGGCATAACGCCCGGCCAACGGCTCATGTGGACCGGGCCAGCCAAAATAAAGCGAAATGTCAGGCCATTGGCGGCAAATGATAATCCAGACTATCAACCCCGTCAGGCCGGACAGGCCGACCCATGCAGAGACATCGCTGACGGGCCTCGATACGGCGGCTGGACTGTGCGCACTCATGCGCGCTGGCTTAGGGCAAAATGGTTAACGCGCTATCAGCGATAGGCCGTGATCTTGCCGCCATCATCAAGGTAATAGAGCATCCCGCCCGCCACCACCGGCGCCAGTGACAGGCTGTCGCCGACTTTGTCGAACTCGCGCACGCTGCCATCAGTGACGTCGGCCGAATGCAGCTCGCCGCGCGAATTGCCGATCCACAGGCGGCCGCCCGCCAGCACCGGGCCGGTCCAGAAGATCGGGTTCTTTTTCTTCTCTTCGTTCTTGTAGCGCGCCAGCTGGGTGATCCAGCGGATCTTGCCGCTTGCCCGCGCGATGCACAGCAGACGCGAATCGTCGGTCAGGGTGAATATCCAGTCACCGGCGATGGCGGGCGTGGAAATCCCGGCAAGATTGAGCTCCCAGATGCGCTGGCCGCTAACCAGTTCATAAGCTGCCATGCGCCCGCCCTGCCCCAGCGCATAGACGCGGCCGGCATCAATGATCGGATCGGCATCGACGTCAGTCAGCACGCCGACCTGAGTCGAGATCGAAGTCCGCGCCAGTGCATCGTTCCACAAGGTGCGTCCGTTTTCATAGCGATAGGCCGATACCTCGCCGGTGCTGTAGCCGGCAATAACCGTGCCCTGCCCGGCAGCGGGAGCAGCGACGCCGAACACGCCGGTCTGCCCTGTTGAGCCGCTCTCGTTCCAAAGCAACTTTCCATCGGCTGCGTTGAGCGCGGAAATGCGGTTATCCTGCGTCATCACATAGACCGATTCAAAGGCGATTGTCGGCGATCCGCGCAATGGGCCAGCGGGTTTTGCCGTCCATACCTGATTGCCTGTTTCGGCTTCCAGCGCCGCAACTTCGCCAAGACCGGTCGTCACGAAAACCTTGCCTTCATCGTAGCTCGCGCCGCCGCCGAACAACGATCCGGCAGACTTTCCATCGACGCGGAACGCCTTCTGCCAGCCCCGGGCTCCGCTCGCTGCATTGAAGGAGTTAACCTGGCCGTCCGTGTCCATTACAAACAGCCTGCCGCCGCCGATGACCGGAGCCGCGGCAAGCCGCCGCTTGTTGTTG
Source organism: Novosphingobium sp. (assembly GCA_031362485.1). Taxonomy (GTDB): domain Bacteria; phylum Pseudomonadota; class Alphaproteobacteria; order Sphingomonadales; family Sphingomonadaceae; genus Novosphingobium. The sequence goes on along the minus strand of JANLSP010000481.1, from coordinate 4,701 downwards.
GAGCCGGCAATTGACACGCTCCAGATGCGACGGGGATTTTCCGCAAGCGCAAGGTTGCCATAGCTCTTGTCCGCCGTGTTGCCGGCCTGAGGCCAGTCTACGTTAGCTTCTGCGGGCGGCAGGAGCACCTCGACACCCGCGAGCGCAGGATCGACCCGCGCGCCCGAATCGATGCGCGACAGGATCGGAATGCGATTACCCACGGTGGGCGTCTTGGGTCCGCCCTTGCCGCCGAAAATGCCGCAGCCCGAAAGCGTCCCCGTCACCGCCAGTGCCAGCACAAGCGCCAGAGACCGGGACAAAAGAGCGGAACGGTTGTTCGGGATCATGCTTGTTACCTCGTCACTCGGAATAATCAGGGCTGCGCAGTGCCAGCAGCCTTGGCGGTATCGTCGATCGCATCGACACCCAGCAAACCCGCCATTTGCCTCGCGCGGTTGCGCAAGCTTTCGGGCGCGTCCTTGTCGCGTGCAATTGCGGCAAAGAGAGGGCCGGCCAAGTCGCCGCGGTTCTGCTTCAGATAGGCTGCGCCCACCATCTCGCCCGCGCTGCCGAACCAGGCATTGCCCGGAACAGCGAGCGGTTTCAGTCGGTCGATAACCTGCTGCGGCGGCATCGCATCGAAATTTGCTGCCACTTCGCGGACCGAGGCGAGATCGCGATAGGGCTTGGGCGCTTCGGTATCGGCGGCAACCGCAGCAAAGCCCTTGATCGCATCTGCAGTGCGGCCCTGTTGCAAGGCGATTCCGGCCTGCATCAATTGCCCGGCCACTTTGGTGCCATCAGTGGCATTCTTGGTCAGTTCGCCGAATTTCTTGTTTGCCGGATCGATCCGGCCTTGTTCGAGCTCGTCAAGCGCGAGAGTCAACTGTTCACCCTGCTCCCCTGCCTTGCGCTGCTGCTCATTGCTCCAGAAAAGATAGCCGGCAAAAACCGCCAGCCCCAGCGCCACGCCCGCACCGATCGGCACGCCATAGCGTTTGAAGGCGCCCAGCATGTCGTCCTGCCGCAGCGCGTCATCGACTTCCCGCAGAAACACATCCTGCTGCGCGGCATCGCGCTCGGCCAATTGATCACTTCGGGACTTGGGCGGTGTGGGACGCAGGGCCAATTTGGGCACCCTCTTGGCTTGCGGGCGACGTGCCTGCAGGAATGATTTCCGGCTGTTTAGCGGATGAATTTACCAATTCAATGGCTATGATCGCTGCGCCCACAGCGCTGAAGCGGGCGTGAACGGCGAAGTGCGCCTTTCATCCCGGCAGAGGCTGCGCCATCGCGCCGCCATAGACCGCGCGATAGGCCTTGATCATCGCTGCAGAATCGTATCTCGACCGCGCCAATGCGCAGTTCGCATCGCCAATTTTTGCCCGCAGCGCCGGATCGCTGGCGAGAAGGGCAAGTGTGGCCGAAAGCGCGGCTTCATCCCCCGGCGCCGTAATCAACGGCCGGTTGGCCTCGGTGACCATTGCCGCAACATCGCCGACGGCCGGAGCTGCGACCGCAAGCCCCGCCGCCATTGCTTCGACCAGCGATATGGGAAACTGCTCACTGTGCGACGACAGGGCGAACATATCGAACAATCCGACGGCAGCGGCGGGGTCGTCAACAAAGCCCGGCAGATGCACCCGGTGCGCGAGACCCAGCCGCAAGGCCTCGGCGCTGATCGTCTCGCGCTCTGGCCCTTCGCCCAGGATGACGAGTTGCCATGGCTCGGGCAGCGCTGCGAATGCCCGCACCAGCGAGGTCAGGTTCTTGACAGGACGCAGCCCCGCCAGCGTGCCCAGCCAAAGCTCGCCCGGGCGCTTGATCAGGCGCGGCAGCGCATCGGCGCGCGGCTTGCGCGCATAGGCGGCGGTATCGATGCCGTTGGCAATCCGCTGCACATTTGCGCGCGGTTGCTGCCAGACCTTGAGCGCAATCTCCTCAAGTTGCCGGGATGGCACTATCAGCGCCGAGGAGCGCGCCAGCGCCAGCCGGCGATACCAGTTGCGCGAGGTCTTGAGCCCGCCGGCCTCGTCTACGTTGAATCCGTCTTCGTGATGAACCAGCGGCGCAAGGCCCATCACCCCGTTGAACAGCGCATGGGCCAGAGCGGCATCCATCGCGCCCCAATTGTAGGTCAGGATCAGGTCATACCCCGCCATGGCCTGCGCGATGCGGCGCAGCCGGGAGGGACGCGGGAAACCGGCAAGCACTGGAAATTCCGCCGGATAGTCGACTGCAATACCCGGCGCGATCGCCGCTGCGGCCCCCAGCGCGCCGGGCAGGCCCGAAACGATGGTGTGGGCAATGCCCGGGCCGAAAGCATTGATGAGCTTGGCGGTGCGCAGTTCCTTGCCACCGGCATCAAAGCTGGACTGAAGATGTAGAAAGCGCATCGGTGTGCCCGGCAGTTTACCCGGCCCGGGCCAGCAAGCGGTCGATCGCCGCGCGAGACTCGGGCTCATCCAGCGAGGGCGCGTGGCCCACGCCCGCCACAGTCACCGCGCCTGCCTCGGGCAGACGCGCTTGCATTTCGCCGAATGTTTGGGCCGAAAGAACATCCGACAGCTCACCGCGCAGCAGCAGCACCGGCTTTCCGGCGAGCGCGGCGACGCCCGGCCACAGGTCGACTTGCCCCGCCCCTTCCGCGCTGGCGAATGGCTCGGCGATTTTCATGTCATAATCGAACACCACCCGGCCATTGCTGCCCAGCACCATCACTCGCTTTGCGACCCTCAACCAGTCGGCAATGTCGTACCCGGGAAAAGCTGCCTGCTGGGTCTCCTCGATGGCGCGGGCGGCATGCATCCAGGTGGCGAAGCTGCGCCCTTGGCCCACATAGCCGCGAATCCGCGCGAGCCCTGCTTCCTCGATCACCGGACCGATATCGTTGAGCACCGCGCCGGCTATGCGCTCGCCCATCGTGAGCGCCATAACCATGGTCATCAAGCCGCCAAGCGAGGTGCCGATAACGACAAAGCTCGCAATCTTCGCCTGCTCCAGCAGAGCCGCGACATCCTGGACATATTGCATCGGATTATAGCTTGCCGAATCACGGGCATATTCGCTGTCCCCGCGGCCGCGCATTTCCGGACAGACAACGCGCCAATCCTGGGAGAGATGCTCGGCCAGATCCTCAAAGTCACGCGCGTTGCGGGTCAGGCCCGGCAGGCACAGCACGGGCAGCTGATCCACAGTCAAAGAACCACGCGCAGGATAGTCGCGGTAATGCAGCTTCAGCCCGTCGCTGCTGGTCCACGTGCAATCGGCAAAATTCCCCATGTGCGTCCCGATGTTTCCAAGGCCCGGCTTGCATGGCGAGCTGCTTGGCGCCACTATCGCCGGATGCGCGCAGAACCGCAAGCAGCAGACTATCGCCCCGACCCTCAAATTCTCCAGCTGGCGGATTGGCTGGCCGACCCGGTGCGCGCTGCCGCGTTTCCCGGCCATGTCCTGCGCTTCCGCAACCGGCGGTGGGACGGTGCTGTCGGGCTTGACGGCATGGATGATTCGGCGTGGATCGACCATTTCGGCAAATTCATGCCGCTCACAGGCAATCTGCCCGAGCCGCTGGCACTGCGCTATCATGGCCACCAGTTCCGCCACTATAATCCCGATCTGGGTGATGGGCGCGGCTTTCTGTTTGCCCAGTTGCGCGACGCGTCGCACCGCTTGCTGGATCTGGGCACCAAGGGATCGGGCCAGACGCCATGGAGCCGCGATGGCGACGGCCGGCTGACGCTGAAAGGCGCAATGCGCGAAGTTCTGGCCACGGAAATGCTGGAGGCGCTGGGGGTCAACACCAGCAAGACCTTCTCGGTGATCGAGACCGGCGAAGAGCTGTGGCGCGGCGATGAGCCTTCTCCGACCCGTTCGGCGGTCATGGTCCGGCTCAGCCACGGGCACATCCGCATTGGCACTTTCCAGCGATTACGCGCGCTTGGCCTGAGCGATGAGATCGAGGCGCTGGTTGCCTACTGCCTCGAGACCTTTCCTGGCCCGCCCCCGCCCGAGGACGCCCCCGGGCGCGATGAGCCGGCGGTGATGCTGATGCATCAGGTGGTCGAGCGCATGGCCGATCTCGCCGCATCATATATGGTGGCCGGATTCGTCCACGGAGTGCTCAATTCCGATAACATGAACGTGTCGGGCGAGAGCTTCGACTATGGCCCCTGGCGCTGGCTGCCAAGCTGGGACCCGGCCTTCACCGCCGCTTACTTCGACAACAACGGGCTTTATTGCTTCGGCCGCCAGCCGGAAGCGATTCATTGGAACTGCGGCCAACTGGCAATCGCGCTGCGAATGCTGGCCGAAACCGAGCCGCTGGTTTTCGCGCTGGAGCGTTTCTCCGGACTGTATCAGCAAGCCATGGTCCGCCGATTCCTGTGGCGGCTGGGCGTTGCACCGCGCGGCGAAGATTTCGATTCGGCGCTGGTCGCCGCTGGCGAACAGCAAATGCATGCGAGCGGCGAGGCGCCAGACCAGTTCTTCTTCAAGCATCGCGGCGGCCGCAATCCGCCAGAAGGCGAGTTTGGAACTCAGCTTGAAGGCTGTGTTCCTTTATTGGATGCCGCTGATGACGATCTGTGGCGGGTAGCCAAAGCCCCTTCGCTGGTCATCGATGAAGTGGAGCGGATCTGGTCCGATATCGATATGCGCGACGACTGGACCGCTTTCGAAGAAAAGCTCACTGCGATCCGTGCTTTGGCGGCAGCGCTG